>JAJTBH010000407.1 GCA_021287005.1 Anaerolineae bacterium | reverse complement strand
TATCGGTGGCTTCTTCAAATAAAAGGCGCGAAATCATTGAGGCGCCGTCTTTTTTATAGCCCCACTGGGTATAATTTTCATTATCCTCCAGGTAATTTTGGGCATAAGTCAGCACCCGGTTGATGGTTATGACGCCTTCGGTCACCAGGTCTACCCCGTCAATTTTGGCTGTTGGCGGAATTTCCGGATCGACATAATTAAATTGTGACACCAGCGGTTTATGCAGATAATTGGCTGCCAGTGACGAGGTGGTGCCGCCACACACAATATGTTTTCCTTGTTTTGAGAAAAACAAAGACATCATTTTTGAGGCATCATCCGGATTGGCCGGTGGACCGATAACCAGGTTCATCGGCTCGCGCTTGCGAATTTTAATCGTACAAACCGTGGTGTCATCGCCCGGTTCATTTTCATAAAGTTTGTTGCACTCATCCAGCAAAATGGTGGTCAGCGTTTTGGCAGTGAATCCGGAATCATACATGGTCTCCATAAAATCGATGATGTTTTCTCGCTGCCAGCCGTAATTTAATTTTTTACCCACCCCGGCATGCACGGCGCCGTCGCTCATCACAATAAACACGTCGTCTTCCTTGATCGGTATTTTACTTTTATGAATGCTCTTGCCGCCGATTTCCAGAATGGTTTCCGGCATTTCAACGTTTTTTCCATCCCGCATCAAAACAACCGATGGGTTATCATATTGAATGATCTCGGCCTCCTGGCTGTTGACCACCCGAATGATGCTGAAAGTTGAATAGGCAATGCCACGCACGGAACACACCGGCAAAGTTGAGGCGATCGTGGAAACACAATCCTCAATGCTCATCGATTGCGCCATCATGGTGGAAATAATTTTCGAGGTTAACGTCGACAGGATATTGGCTTTCACGCCGCTGCCCAATCCATCAGCCAGAACCACGACGGTTGAATCTTCATCTTGTTCAACCACATCCACATGGTCGCCGCATAATTGCTCGCCGTGTTTATTCAGACTGCGATATCCGATATCGGTGCACAGGTCATTCATCGCGCAGCGACTCCTTTAAGCGCGTTAACGCGATTTTGGTTTCGGCAGTTGTTTCACCCAATAACGATGCAATCTCCTGCACCACCCGCATTTGTTTTTCAACCACCTTGTCGGCGATTTCAATCGTCTGGTGGCTGATTTTTTCCTTCTTTTCGCGGTCCGACTCTTCTGTGGTCACATCGCGCATGATGCACATGATAATGTGGTAACTTCTGTCATAAATCACGGTTTGTTCCACATACCGTTTATATTCAGCCAGGTAAACCCGTTTGTTATGGATACTGCGCCCTTTTTGCATCACATCAAAAAAGACGGTGGGTTCCAAAATACGAATAACCTGTTCTCCCAACACATCCGAAGCGCTTTGAATATTCATGATGCGCCGTGCCGCGGCGTTAATTTGCTGTACTTCGAGCGCTTCATTCAAAACGATAATGCCGTTGGGGGTGTTTTTTATGATTGTGTCCGAAAACGATTCTGCCTTTTCCTTCAGGAAAGGCAGGCACATGGTTAAATCGGCCTTGCCGGAAAACACGGCAATCGCTTTTTCGCGGCAGGTATTATATCCGCAGGTTCCGCAGTTTAATTCATCTTCGACTTTGGTTTTACCCATCTTCTGAAGAATATCCAGCATTTCGGTTTCACTCGGCAATTTCCGCTGTAGGCCAATATAAACATGTTCTTTTTTAATTTTTTCCAAAACCGGCTGTTCCACCACAAAATCCCGCCGGCCCGCATAATGCTCCACAGCCAGATAATCGCGCACCGGTGACCGGTGGCTCTTTTCCATGGCCGGGCCGCCAATGCAGCTGCCCTTGCAGGCTGACATTTCGATAAAACATTTTGATAAATCGCCATTTATCACATCTTTAATGGCATTAATACAGTTTTCCAGCCCGTCAACGCTGAGATAGCCGTAAGTATCTGAAACGCAGTCCATCGTTTTTAAAATTCCGCCGGCGGTCGGGAAGAGTCGCGCCCGGCTCAAATCATTCTCATCCGGTGCAGATTCAAAGGAAATATGCTCGCGCGCCAGCCATTGAGTTAATTCTTCATAAGTTAAAACACAATCCACCAGACCTGAATAAGTCTCCGCTTCCGCTTTTTTGGAAATACACGGCCCGATGAATACGGTTTTGGCTTCGGGGTTTTCCAATTTAATCTGCCGGCTGTGCGCCTGCATGGGCGACATCACCGGCGCCAGGTATGGCAGGGCTTCGGGGAAGTGTTTCTGAATTAATAAATTTACCGTATGGCAGCAGGAAGAAATAATTACATCCTGGCGGGCTTCGTTTATCATTTTTTCATATTGTTTTTTAACGATGGTTGCGCCGACAGCCGTTTCCTGAACGTCTGAAAAACCGAGCTTTTTTAAAACCGCCTGCATCGATTTAATACTCACCCCCGGATAATTGGCAACAAATGATGGCGCAACGCTGGCAACAACGTTTTTGTTTTCACTAATCAGGACCCGCGCCAGGTCAATGTCATTCCTGATTTCTTTGGCATTCTGCGGGCAGACCACAAAACACTGGCCGCATAAAATACATTCATCTCCCACGATATGCGCCTGGTTGCCCGAAAATCGAATCGATTTGACCGGGCAATTCCGAATGCATTTATAACAATTTTTACAATTGGACTTTTTGAGTTTTAAGTAGTCAGTCATGTTTTTCAGCCTCTTTTTTCTTGCAGGCTTTTTCAAAGAACTTGATGTTGTTTACAATAAATCGTTCATGTGTTCCCTCGCCAATCAGGCCGGCGCCATCATACGCAGCTACCCAAAAAACAAGTCGTTTATTATCGATTTCAACCAATTTACTTTTACAATGAACGGTCACACCCACCGGTGTGGCGGAAATATGGCGAATATTTATCAGCGTACCCACCGTGCCCAGACCTTCATCCAGCAAAGGTTTAATGCTGTTTTGTGCGGTCGCTTCCATCAGGCTGATCATGGCCGGGGTTGCAAACACTTCAAGTTCTCCGCTGCCCAGAGCTCTGGCGGTATTTGTTAAAGTAACCTGTATGCTTTTTTCGCCTTCAATACCAATGGTCAGCATGTTCACCTTACCTCTATTCCGATGATTAAAAATTTACAAACAATAATTCCAACCCGTTGTAAGATAATTACAGGGTTTTTATTGCCATCTGGCAACGTTTAACGAGACCTTTATCAAAAGGTCTGTTTAGAAAGTTTTATTTAATATTTGGTTTAATCCAGGCTTTCTATAAACTGGCAGATAAACGATTAAGCAACCGGCTGTACTTTCTTAAGCACTTCAGTCTCAAAAAAGCTGCGGGTATTTTCAGGTTTTAGTGAAAAAAACTGTTCTTCAACCATAACGCATACACCGTTCATACAATTGCCCATGCAAAAA
>JAJTBH010000406.1 GCA_021287005.1 Anaerolineae bacterium | reverse complement strand
TGCTCGAAACCAATCCCGGTCCCGGCCTGGGCATGCTGCTGGCCTTCTACTTTGTTGGTAAAGGCATGCTCAAAGAATCTTCACCGACGGCCATGATCATCCACTTCCTGGGTGGCATTCATGAAATCTACTTCCCCTACATCCTGGCTCACCCGTTGATGGTGCTGTCTGTGATCGCTGGTGGTTTCTGTGCCGACCTGTGGTTCAATATCATGAACGCCGGCCTGGTGGCTGCTCCCTCCCCCGGTTCGATCTTCGCCTACCTGGTTGTCATTCCCAAGGGCGGTCACTTTGCCGTGTTGACCGGTGTGTTGATTGGTGCGGTGGTTTCCTTCCTGGTTGGTTCATTTGTATTGAAAGTATTCCCCGTCAAGGAAGAAGTGACGGAACAGGAAGAAGTTACTGCTGCTGGTGCAATCCCCGGCCTGAACTAATTCTTTTATAAAACGAAACGGAGAAAGGCTCGGCATTTTCCCAAAAAAGTGCCGGGCCCGAATCCTGAAAGGAACCCGGTTATGTCCAAATCAATCATGCCTGCTGATGTTGAAACCATTATCCTGGCTTGCGAAGCCGGAATGGGATCCAGTTTAATGAGTGTTAATGCCTTAAAGAAAAAAATGAAGGCTGCCAATGTGACAGTTAATATCGTACATTCGCCTGTGCGTTCAATCCCTGCCAATACCAGGCTGGTGATCGTTCATAAGGGGCTGGGTAAAACCGCTCGTTCCGTGGTGCCCAATGCAGTGATTGTCACATTCTCACAGTTCTTAAATGATCCTGCTTTTGATAAGGTAGTTCAGGCCTTTGTACAGGGCACCGAAATCGTTTCCACTGTCGAATAGAATAGGTTTTGCATGACTATATTAACTTTAGACCGTATCAGTGTGGGAGCCCATGCCAGCAGTAAAGAAGAGGCAATTCGCCAGGCCGGAGATTTGCTGGTGAAGACCGGTTGTGTTGCACCGGAATATGTGGAGGGCATGCTGGCTCGTGAATTGACCATGTCAACTTATCTCGGCGGCGGGGTGGCCATTCCACATGGGCAGTATGAAAGCCGCGAACAGATTTACCAGACCGGTATATCCATTGTTCAATTTCCTCAGGGCGTCGTCTGGGAAGATGATTCGAGGGCGCATCTGGTGATTGGCATTGCCGCCGCGTCGGATGAACACATTGAAATTCTGGCGCGCCTGGCCGAGGTAGTCGAAGAAGAAGAGACCATTAAAAAGTTAACGAGTACCTGCACTCCCCAGGAAATTTACGAACAATTTGTGGTCCAATCCTGAGCAGCGTTAATTAATAGTTGTATTAAATAATATCGGGTAGAGTGTTTAATGAAAGATTTTGAGATTGTTATCCAAAATTCAACAGGGTTGCATGCTCGTCCGGCCAAAAAACTGGCGAATCTTGCCAAGGCATACCAATCCAATATTCAAATTCAACATGGTGAGAAAAAAATCAACGCCAAGAGTTTGATATCGATATTAACTCTGGGTGTCGAGGGTGGCAGCACCATTCGGATTACGATTGATGGTGCGGACGAGGAAATTGCTTCTCGTGAGCTTTATCAGGCAATTGAAGAGGGGTTGGGTGAAACCGAACCTGTGCAACAACAAACTTTGCCAAATGCGGCTGAAACCGCGTCCGTTTCACAACCCGTTGTTGAAGATAAAAATGATTCGATAATAAAAGGGGTGCCTTGTTCTCCCGGTATTAGCATTGGGCCGTTATTTCAATATATCCGGCCTGAAATAAAGATAAAATCACAATTCCAGGGGGTGGCAGAAGAAAGCGACAATTTCAGAAAGGCCGTCGCAACAGCCTGCTTGCAGCTTGAAGATATTCGCAAGAAGATGGCTTCAAGCCTTGCTCAAAAAGAAACCGCCATTATTGAAGTTCATATTGATTTATTAAATGATTCGGAATTAATCAAAGAAACCGAAAGCCAGATAGAAAGCGGACAGGCCGCATCCAGCGCCTGGCATGCCGTCATTGAAAAACGCGCAGCCCAGTTGCAGGCGCTTAATGACCCCTACCTGGCCGCCAGAGTTTTGGATTTAAAAGATGTAGAAAACCGCGTTCAGCGCATCCTGGTGGGTGCACCGGAAGAGACGCTGGTTTTACCGGATTATCCGGTGATTATTACTGCGACAGATCTCTCGCCTTCTGATGCGGCCGGCTTTGATCCCCGGAAAACCCTCGGTTTTTGCCTGGCCGGGGGCGGCACGACCTCCCATACGGCAATAATTGCGCGTGCACTGGGGATCCCGGCTGTCGTCAACATGGGGGCGGCTTTATTAGAGGTAAAAAACGATACAGAGGTTGTTTTAGACGGACGAAATGGCAGTTTGCTGGTTCAACCCGATGAAAACCAACTGGCCCAGGCGCGCCAGATCAAACAGCAGTGGCAAGATAAACAGCGCCTGGATAAAGAAAATGCAGCGGAACCGGCTATTACTCCCGATGGGCGTCAGATTGAAGTGGTGGCGAACATTGGCGGAATCAAAGATGCCTGTGCGGCATTAAAAGCCGGCGCCGAAGGCGTTGGTCTGCTGCGAACCGAATTTCTCTTTTTGGATCGCGAACAGGCGCCGGATGAAGCGGAACAACACGAAATTTATACTCAAATCCTGACTGCCCTGCAAGGACACCCGGTTTTAATTCGTACGATGGATATCGGCGGCGATAAACCACTGCCGTATATAAAAATGGCGCCCGAAGCCAACCCCTTTTTAGGGGTGCGCGGCTTACGTTTATCGCTGATTTATCCCGATTTGTTCCGCCAGCAGTTACGCGCCATATTACGCGCGGTTCCCAATGGACGGGTGCGATTAATGTTCCCGATGGTCGCCGATATTGAAGAGTGGCGCGCCGCCCGCCGTTTGGTGGAAGAAGTCAGAAAAGAATGCGCTTCAGCCGGTATGGATACAGGGTCTTCACCCGTAGAAATGGGAATTATGATCGAAGTGCCCTCTGCGGCATTGCTGGCCGACGTTTTTGCCAGAGAAGTGGATTTCTTTTCAATCGGCACCAATGACCTGACGCAATATACCCTGGCCATGGACCGCGGCAATCCGGCCCTGGCGGCACAATCAGACGGCCTGCATCCGGCGGTGTTACGTTTGATTTCCATGACGGTTGAGGCTGCTCATCGTGAGAAACGCTGGGTGGGGGTGTGCGGTGAACTGGGCGCCGATCCGCAGGCTTTGCCGGTTTTGTTGGGCCTGGGTGTGGATGAGTTGAGTGTGAACCTTAACGCAATTGCCCCGCTGAAGGCACAGTTGCGAAAAACCAATTATCAGGCAGCACAGGACCTGGCGAAAAAAGCATTAACCTGTGAAACGGCCCACCAGGTGCGTAGCTTAAGCGCTTCTTTTGAAAGTGAAAGCAAAAACTGAGGAGATATTTAT
>JAJTBH010000405.1 GCA_021287005.1 Anaerolineae bacterium | reverse complement strand
TTCCTGTGAATAAACGATAATGATTGATTATTTTTCCCCGGTAAGCCAAGTCAGATATGGCGATTTTAAAATCTATCACTTTTTTTGTGATCCGGCATAAACCGGGTTTTTATCCATCCGTATTTTTAGGTTAAAAAACTGGCCGTTCAGGCAGGGCGCATTTACTTTGTCCTTTGAATATGATATTATTTAAAATCATATTCAAAAAATGAATATTAAAAATATAAATAACTGGAGAAAGAAAATGCCAAAAAAGATTTTTTCCATTCTGGTGTTTGTAATATTTATATTAAGCAGCGCTGCCTGCGCTGCTCAACCGGCTGCTCCTGCTGCGACAACCGTTCCGGTTGCAACAGCCGTTCCGGCGGCAGAAACGCCCAGTGAAGCCGTTCCCACAGTTGCCGCGCCTGCCCCTGAAGCTTCCTCAGCCGGAGCATTTACGGTTACTGATGCTCTGGGTCGGGAAGTAAAATTCGATAAAGCGCCGACAAAAATTGTGTTGGCCGGGAAAGCCCTTTTTATGGTGGCGGAAAAACATCATTGCATTGGGTTCCACTGCTCAAGGTAACGGGAATTTTATTCCCTTGATTGACCCGACGTTTAAAGATAAAACAGCTTTGGAGACCAATGCGGGCGCTGAACAGATTGCTTCGGCCCAGCCGGATTGTGTCATTATGAAAAGTACCAACGTGGAAACGCTCGGTAAACCGCTGGAAGCATTAAATATTCCCGTCGTTTACCTTGATTTTGAGACACCCGATCAATACCAGCGCGATTTAACCACACTGGGGCAGTTATTTCAAAATCCCGACCGCGCCAAAACACTGGCAGCTTATTATACGGATGGTCTTGAAAAAATTAAATCCGTAACATCCACATTAAAAGAGGCTGACAAACCACGCACTCTGCTGCTTTATTACAATGAAAAAGACGGCGCTGTGGCTTTTAATGTACCGCCCATGGAATGGATTCAGACGCTTATGGTAGAGGCAGCCGGCGGTACACCGGTTTGGAAAGATGCCAATCCGGGTAAGGGGTGGACCAAGGTCAGCCTTGAGCAGGTGGCGGCCTGGGATCCGGATGTGATTTTAATTGTGGCTTATTTTAACCCCACATCGGAAGTGGTTGCCAAACTGAAACAGGACCCGCAATGGCAGGCCTTACGGGCAGTTAAAGAAAATAAACTTTACGGTTTTGCTAAAGATATCTATAGTTGGGATCAACCCGATCCGCGCTGGCTGCTGGGCTTAAACTGGTTGGCGGCGAAATTAAATCCAAAATTATGCCCGGATATGGAGATTAATCAAGAGGCATTGACATTTTATCAAGAACTCTATAGTATGGATAAAGCAGCATTTGAAAAAGACATCCAACCCGTACTTAATGGAGAATAGTTCTGGAATCTCGATCATCCAATTTAATTGAAGATCATAACCATAACATGGCCAGTCGGCGGCAAATTTTGCTCTGGCTGGCCATGTTGTTATTGTTTGTTTTTTTAATTTCCCTGGTCATAGGCCGGTACCCCGGGCTGACGATTTTAACGCCGGAGCGTTTGGCGAATGATGAACTGGCCCAACGTTTGATTTTTAATTTACGTCTGCCGCGTTTAATTACGGCGATATTGTTAGGCATGACTCTGGCAGCGACCGGAGCCGTCTTTCAAATGATTTTTACCAACCCTCTGGTGGAACCGGGATTTCTGGGCGTTTCGCAGGGGGCTGCTTTTGGCGCTGCCCTCTGTATTGTCTTTTTTGGCAGCAGTGCCTGGCTTGTGCAAACCTCAGCGGCTTTTTTCGCTTTTGCCGGTCTGGTATTATCTTATTTTGTTGCGCGGCGTGTGCGTTACGGCGGCTGGGTGTTGCGATTGATATTATCCGGAATAGCCATATCGGCCTTATTTTCTTCAGGTCTGGGTATTTTAAAATATATTGCCGATCCGTTGAGCCAGCTTCCTGAAATTACTTTCTGGTTACTGGGCGGTTTATGGAGCATCACCTGGTCACAGGCTTTAAGTATTATCCCGGTGGTATTGCTGATGCTGACGGTAATCTACGGAATGCGCTGGCGTCTTAACCTGCTGTCTTTGAATGATGAAACGGCTTTTTCGTTGGGCATTGCACCAGCCAGGGAACGCATCATCGTTCTGGCGGCTTCGGTGATCGCTATTGCCGCTGTTGTCTCGGTTTCAGGCATGGTCACCTGGATTGGGATCATTATTCCCCACATTGCCCGGCGAATGTTTGGTGCAGATTCACGTTTTATGCTGCCGGCTACCATGTTAATCGGGGCGATATTTTCGCTGGTTTGTGATGATCTGGCCCGTACTTTAATGGCCGGGGAAATTCCATTAGGAATCTTTACCGCCTTTTTGGGAGCGGCTCTGTTTATATTTCTGATGACCCGGCAAAAGGCGGCTCAACCCTGATGAATGATCCGATTTTATTAACGTTTAAGAATATTGGATTCAGCTATCCGACAGCCGAAAAGCCGGTTTTTGAGCAGTTTAATCTCGATTTATCCGCCGGCAGTGTTACCGCTATCCTGGGGCCGAATGGCGCGGGTAAAACCACTTTGTTACACCTGACCCTCGGTTGGTTGAAACCACAAAGCGGCGAAATATTACTTGAAGAACAAAACCTGAAGGCTTACTCCCGGCGCCAATTGGGGCAAAAAATGGGGCTGGTTCCGCAAAGCGAGCATGTCGCTTTTGAATATTCACTGTTGGAATATGTCATGCTGGGCCGTGCCCCCTATATTGCGCCGCTGGCTATGCCGGATGCGGTTGATAACCAGGTTGCCATGACGGCGCTCAACAGAGTCGGGCTGGACCATATTTATCGTCGCTCAGTCCTTGGCTTAAGCGGCGGAGAATTACAACTGGTGCTTGTGGCGCGCGCCCTGGCGCAGCAGCCGCGTTTATTACTGTTGGATGAACCTACCTCGCATCTTGACCTGGCCAACAAAATCCGATTGATCCATCTCCTGAAAGAACTGGCAACCCAGGGGGTAACCATTTTATTCACCACGCATGAACCTGAAATTGCTTCTGCACTCGCCACTCACCTGGTTTTAATGCGGCAGGGACAGGTTTTTAATAGTGGGACTTTTTCAGAAGTATTTACAGCACAAAATCTTTCGGCACTGTATAACCTTCCGGTTGAGGTGGTCGAGACAAATGGCAAACGGGTTGTATTATGGACATAAATAACAACTCTGAAGGTTATGCCGGAAAGATTGTTATCATTAGCGGCTGGCGCAATGTTGGAAAAACCAGCTTTTGCCGAAAAATGTGTTCGATATGTTTAAACGAAGGTTTACTGGTAAAAGGGGTATTATCTCCCAGTCGTTTTGAGAATGGAAATAAAACGGGAATTTACGCCCTGGATTTATCTGGCGGCGAACCTCGTCTGAT
>JAJTBH010000404.1 GCA_021287005.1 Anaerolineae bacterium | reverse complement strand
GCCTGCGAAGATAATGGGCTTACAATCACTTTGTCTATGCGCAACCCATCCATGTCGACCACTTCAAAAACAAACCGTCCCCATTCAAATCTTGACCCTGCGTTTGGAATATAACCCAGGTGGTTTAATATCAAACCCGCCAGGGTCTGAAAACCAACTCTTTCTTCTTCGGGAAAATTATCCACATTTAAGATTTCTTTAAGTTCATCAATCGGCAGCATACCATCCAACAACCAGCTGCCGTCCGCACGCTGAACGATTTGCGGTTCATCTTCTTCGCCATTATCAGGCATATCGCCAACAATTGATTCAAGAATATCAAAAAGCGTCACCATACCCAAAAGCCCGCCATATTCATCAATTACCAGACCCAGCGATACGCCTTGAGATTTAATCATTTCTAACGCTTCCAATGCGAGTTTTGTTTCAGGAATGTACAGAGGTTTAATTAATAATCCTTCAAGGTCGGGTTGTTTTCCACTCAGACAGGCCAGTAAAAACGTTTGTGATTCAAGCAGTCCGAGCACGTTATCCAGGCTGCCTCTGGCCACAGGATAAATGGAAAAGTGATTATCTTGAACCTGTTTTAAGATTTCCTCAAAAGAATCTTCCAGGTCCAGCCAGAAAATCTCTGTACGGGGAGTCATCATTACATCGACATAACGATTTCCCAGGCGCATAACGCCGGTCAGCATATCCTGTTCAGATTCTTCAAGCACCCCTTCCTGGGCGGCCTGTGCCATTAACAGTTTAATTTCCTGCTGCGTAACCGGAATTTCTTCAACGTTTGCCAGATTTAATAAACGTAAAAATAAGTTTACAAATGTATTTAACAGGAATGACAGAGGTAATATTATTTTTCCCCAGGTAAAAACCATTGGAGATAACATCAGCGCCAATCGGTCCGGGTTGATCAAGGCCATTCGTTTGGGCAGCATTTCTCCCAGGGATAACAATAAAAAAGAAATGAAAAATAAGATAACTACAAACGCCAGTGGCAAACTATAAGGCCCGGTATAACAAAATGTCTCAAGAAATAAACTGACCGGTTGTGCAAAAAACAAAATGGATAATGCCCCGCATAAAACCGCGCTCCCTGCACCGCCGATGCGCATCACGGAAATTGGGCGGCTCAGCGTTTTTTCAAGATCAAGAGCCTGTGAGGCGGCCCGGTTTCCTTCATCCGCCAGTTGTTGCAAACGCCCTTTTCGTGCCGTCATCACCGAAATCTCGCTCATGGCAAACAGACCGTTAATCAAAATTAACAGGGTTATTATAAAAATTTGTATATTGACCGAAAGCATCAGAAGGTATCCTCACTCAATCCGTTTCGTCAGGAGGATTGATTATTTCAGATGCCAGTTGTTCCAGTTCCGTTGGAAAATCTACATCTTTATTAATCGTTTTCCAATAGACCTGCAAAAGGTCTTGCGCCGGCATGCTGCTGATGGTTTGATCTTCCGGCAAACGCACACGCGCCTGCAATTGAGGTTTCCGTAATAAATGAAATTCGAAGCTGGTTTCGGCATACCGCCGAATGGCAGGTTCATCAATTAAGGGCTCCATCTGCCGCGGATAGCTGACGGTCAGGCGTACAATGGCATCCTTCATATCCGCCGGAGGGGGTAAGGCTTCCGCCATTCGTGAAAAAGGATTCAACTCGTCAGGGTTCAGTTCAACGCGCCGGTCAAAAAAGCGTCTTCCATCCAATTTACAAAATTTCACTTCACAACTACCACGCGATAATTCAGCCAGAACGAAATATTTATCGTCATCCACTTCGCCAAAATCCACCCGTTCAATCGATCCGGGGTAAATAACCGGGGGATGATGGCCTTCATTTAGATTTTGCGCTTTATGAATGTGCCCCAGGGCAACATAATCAAGCCGTGGATTGGTGACCAGGCCTGTGGAAAGCAGCATATCATTACCCAGCATGACGGTTCTCTCCGAACCATAACGCGCCCCCTGCACCGAGGTGTGCGCCGCCAGGATTAAAGGTAAATTGGGATCGGCTTCATTAATTTTGTTTAAGATTAACTCGGTAACCAGTTCTTCCAATTTGGCATTGATATTTTTTGAGTTTTCAGTGGTGGGTTCCATGTTTGCCATCAAACCGGAACGGGTTACCCAGGGTAAAGCAATGATTTGCAGAGGTAGTCCCTCAAGGTCATCCGGACCCAAAACCATCGGCCGGCTGATGACTTTAATATGGGGGATTTCAAGGGTTTCAAATTCCTGCAGAGCATGCGCCCGGCCGATCGCCGGTGACAAATCATGATTGCCCACCAGTAATAATGTGGGAATGCCGGCGCGCGACAGGCGTAATATGCGCCGGCCCCATTCTCGTTGGAAAGTCGGGACCGGCGTACGGTCTTTATAGGCATCCCCGGCAAAAATTACCAGGTCCACTTTTTCGTTTATGGCGGCATTCACGATATGATCGAGTGCTTTTAAAAAATCTATCACTCGATATGGCAGCCCGGTCTCTGGATCGTGACGTCCATGACCGGCCATATCAATATGAGCATCGGCAAAATGAAGCAGCTTGATTACGGACAAGCAGATACTCCCAGAGTACTTAATTCGGAAACGGAAGGTGAAAAGTCGGGGTGATATTTAATACTGGTGCACAAATCGTTGATCGCTTCATCACGCTGCCCTACCATCACTTCGGCCAGCGCACGCCAGTAAAAACTTTCTTCCAGGTAAGGTTCAGGCGTGGTCTCCAATGTGGTGGTTGCCAGTTGTATCACATCCTGATATCGCCCCATATAATAATAAGCAAAATATGGGCCGGTCTGATACCAGGCCATTCGGTAAGGACGGTTTTGTTCAGGTAATGTTGCATAATAATTATAAGCTTCATCATAGGCTGCCGCTGCGCCGCCGTAATCTTGCAATTTTACCAGGTTGCTGCCGCGATTAAACAGCGCGAAAAAATGTGCAGAACCTTCCGAGGCGGACATTTCACTGCTGGAAATATCCAGGGCGATATTGTAACTCTGCGCCTCATCGGCATAAGGTCCCAAAACGCCAGCCAGTTTATCCCATTGATCGGCAGGATAAACTACCAGAAAAACATAATTAAATGCCTGCCATTCCTGTTTAAGTTGTTCATAGGGAAAACTTTTAAACTTGCCGTCTTCCAAATATGAATCATGGGTGATAAACTGCTGCTGAGCTTCGTCATATCCCAGAACAATGTTATAGTGACCCATCCAACTCACTCGCCCCGTGGTATCCCGGAACATGACTCCTTTTTCAACCATCACAGGAAACCCGTTGGCAACCAGGGTTTTTAACAAATTTACCGTCCCGCCTTGTCGCACGACCGCTTTTAAGTTGGTATGTTCATTAACATAATCAGCCATTTCATAGGGCATGACATTTTTATCTTTATCAAAATGTTTTAACATCGGGCTGACATCTTCG
>JAJTBH010000403.1 GCA_021287005.1 Anaerolineae bacterium | reverse complement strand
CCTGGGCGCTTACGCCGCCACAAAAACGGCCTTAAATATGCTCTCAGATACGGCGCGCGGCGAACTGGCTGACGATAACATCCGCGTCATCACCGTTTATCCGCGCCTGACGTCCACCGATTTTGGTAAAAACTCGCTGGGCAGCCGTCCGCGCCAGAACCAGCGCGCCGGCGGGCCGCCGGCTCATGCCGCCATGCAGGCCGATACACCCGAATGGGTGGCCGAAAAGATTTTGCTGGCCGCGCGCGATGAGCCGCAGGAACAGTTTATGGATTAACTCCGATTTATCTTTTTTTAAGACCCGGCGCCCTTTTAATAAGGGCGCTTTTAATTTCCGGATCAATCAAGTCGCGCCGGGCTGCCGGTTTTAACGCGGTTTGTGATATAGTGATAGAAAAGAGGGAAATTTATGGACACGCAAGAAGAAAAAGATTTAACGATCCACCGGCAGCCCCGTCAGAAACCGCGGCCGCGTCGGCGCTGGCTGTGGCGTTACGGCCCCGCCTTCTGGACTGTGACCGGCGCGCTTTCCTTGATCATTAACATTATCCTGATTGTGATTGTTTTTATACTGGCAGGCCAGCTTTTTACGCTTAAATCACTGGTTTCGCACCAACTGCTGGACGGTCTCAGCGATAATTTTGCCCTGATGGATCAGGCCCGCATTCAGGCCAACATCCCGGTCAGCGCGCAGGTGCCGGCAAAATTTGACCTGCCGCTGGAGACCAACACGGTGGTGGTCTTAACCGACAACACCCTGATCCACGGCGCCAGTGTTTCTTTATACACGGGCGGTTTAACCATCAACAACGCCCCCACCGACATCCTGCTGCCGGCCGGCACGCGCCTGCCTGTGCGCCTCAGCCTGACGGTGCCGGTGGACCAACAAATTCCGGTTAACCTGGATGTGCCCGTCGATATTGCCCTCAACCAGACCGATTTACACCAACCCTTTGTGGGCTTGCAGCAGGTGGTTAAGCCTTACCAGGTGTTATTAAACCAGGCGCCCAACTCGTGGTGGGATGTGTTTTGCGCCGCCATGCCGGGGAATATCTGTAAATAACAATTCTCAGAGATATAATAAAATTTCATATTTTAACCGGAGGTTCTTCCATGAAACAATCCATTGTGCATATCGCCCTGGTGGTCAGGGATTACGATGAAGCCATCGACTTTTACACTAAAAAATTACATTTCACCCTGGTGGAAGACACCTACCAGCCCGAACAGGATAAACGCTGGGTGGTGGTGGCGCCGCCCGGATCAAACGGCACCACCCTGCTGCTGGCGCGCGCCTCAAAACCCGAACAGGAGCCTTTCATCGGCAACCAGGCCGGCGGGCGTGTCTTTTTGTTCCTCAATTCGGACGACTTCTGGCGCGACTACAACGAAATGCTCTCGCTGGGCATCAAGTTTATCCGTCCGCCCAAACAGGCCGATTACGGCATGGTGGCCGTCTTTGAAGATTTATACGGCAATTTATGGGACTTGTTGCAGTTAAATTCAGATCATCCCCTGTTAAATCGAAATGCCGGAGAATGAAAGTTTCTGGGATTTTTACTGGGAAACCCGTTTGTTATCCATGGAAAACCTGGGCAAACGCGCGGCCATTCTGGCTGCGTCCCGTTTGATCCGGCGCCTGTCTGCGCAAAACGGCCGGCCTTTGCGGCTGCTCGAACTGGGCTGCGGTGAGGGGCAGGTCATCGGTGCGCTGCTGGAAGCCCATGCCCGGGTCTGCGCCGAATCTGCATCGGTGGGCATCGACTATAATGCCCAATCTCTGGCGCGCTGCCGCTCGGATTACCCGGCTTTAAAGGTCATTCAGGGCGATTTTACCGATCCGCTTTTGTTAAACCCTCTGGGAGAGTTTGATCTGGTGCTGTTGGTAAACGCCCTGCATGAAGTTTTTTCGGATTGTTTTTCTGCAAGCCTGGGGCACATTGATGTAACGGTTGGAAAACAAAAAGTAGAGCAGGCGCTGGCTGCCGCGACGGCCTGCCTGGCGCCCGGCGGATGGCTGGTGCTGTTTGACGGGCTGGAACCGGATGGTGATCCGGAGCTTAAAGTGCACCCACGTTTTCACAACATGCAGGCGCGCCGTGAATTTGATACATTTGCCCTCGAATATACCCCATTTAATATTGTGTACCGCGAAACGGCCAACCCGCTTGTTTTGGAACTGTCGCAGCACGATTTTACCCGGTATATTACCAAATCCATTTTTCTGGGCAAACAGCTCTGGCAGAGTGAGCGGCGGCAAAGTTACCAGTATTTCACCACTCAAGAATTCCGCGCCGCAATAAACCGTTCGGGTTTATTTATCGACGTATTAAGTACATTAACCGTCAACGAGGAAAAATGGAACTACCGGGTGACTCTTGAAGACCCTGCCGAACATTTCCCGGACGAACACATTTTAATCCTTGCACAAACAAAATAATCGTTAAAAAGAAGGCTGTTATGAAAGAAATTACCGACAAGATCAAAAATTTAATCAACTTTGCCATGCCGCGTCTTTTATCGATGCAGGAAACTGAGATTGCATCTAAACAAAGCCCCGATGATTGGTCCAAAAAAGAAATCCTGGGACACCTGATTGATTCGGCCGCCAACAACCACCAGAAGATAGTACGGGCCTGTTACCATGCAGCCGAAAGTTTTCCCACCTACAGCCAGACCGATTGGGTGAAGGTACAGCACTATAACGATCTGGATTGGTCAGACCTGTTGGACCTGTGGCAGGCTTACAATCGCCACCTCTGCGCCGTCATCGAACGCCTGCCGCAAGAGGCACTCACCGCGCCGGTAAATATTGGCAAAGATTCACCGGTAACCCTGGCTTTTGTGGTCACAGATTATCCCCGCCACCTGGAGCACCATCTCAAAGACCTGTTAAAATAATTTTCAAATTATTCCTTCGCGCTGATCCAACACAACTCGAAGGAATTTGTTTTAAAAATAGCCTCATTTTTCCCCAAATCACTATTTGAAGATCGCTGCTTTTCTTATACAATTAATCATACTTAAACACTCTTATACGATAATTATTAATTGTTATTTATTTCGGTATCATCTTAAACAGGAGGTTATACATGAACAACGAAAAAGGTTTTCCCTGGATGCCCGTATTGATCGGTGTGGGATGTTTAAGCATCCTGTGCCTGTGTGTCCTGGTCGTCGGCGGCGGCGCTGCCTATTATTCCTTCCAGAAAACCGGTTTGCCCGGAATTTTTGAACCCAATGCCACAGCCACCAGCGAAGCCACGCTGGAAATCGCCACCCCTGAAATAATTGAAGATTTTTCACCCACGGAAGAATCATTTAAACCGCTTGCCACCGAACCTTCCGAATCGGCTCCTTTAACCGGTCAGCAAAGTGTGGACGAAGATTACCTGTTTGACGATTTTTCCTCTGACGCCATGGGCTGGCCGGTATTTGACGA
>JAJTBH010000402.1 GCA_021287005.1 Anaerolineae bacterium | reverse complement strand
GTAGATTTGCAGGCGGCGGCTGCATCGATTAAATCGGTGAATGTTGACGTTCAGGCAAGTGCCCAGGCATCGGTTAAAGCCAATGCCCAGGTATCCATTCAGGGTACCGGTATGGTTCAAGTTCAGGGCGGTATTGTAAAGATTA
Organism: Anaerolineae bacterium; assembly: GCA_021287005.1. Classification (GTDB taxonomy): domain Bacteria; phylum Chloroflexota; class Anaerolineae; order Anaerolineales; family Anaerolineaceae; genus JAJTBH01. The sequence continues at coordinate 3,298 of JAJTBH010000402.1, read as the reverse complement.
ACTAAGGAGGAGAAATGCCATTTCCTGCAGCAAGATTATCTGATTTAACCGCCACGGGTGATGCCATCAGCGGGCCGGGAATGCCGACCGTTTTGATTGAAGGTTTGCCTGCGTCCGTTATGGGTGACTTGGTGAATGGTGCAGCCTGCGTCGGTTCGATCACAGTGGGCAGCCCAACCGTCATTATTGGCGGCAGACCGGCTGCTCGAGTCACCTCTGCGGTTGTGGGGTCAAACCCGATCACCGGCGTACCTGTCAGCACGACCATTGTCAAGGGCGCTCTTAAAACATTAATCGCTTAATCTGGGAGCTATTTTATGCCACAAGATTCAAAAACGTTTTTAGGCAATGGTTTAAGCTTTCCAATTCGAATGAATGCGCGCGGTGAAATAAGCCTGGTAACCGGCAGCGAGGATATTAATCAATCCATTCGGATTATTCTAGGCACGCGCCCCGGTGAGCGTGTCATGCGCCCGACCTTTGGCTGTCGGGCATATGAATTGATTTATGAACCGATCAACGCCGCCACATACAGCCAGTTGCAGGAGTTTATTTATGAAGCTCTGCAAATGTGGGAACCCCGCATTGAACTGCGTAATGTCGCCGTCAGCGTCGATTCGGGCAATGGAAGTGCCCTTCTGGCAGAGATTGAATATGAAATTAAAGCCACTCATGATGTCCGCAGTATCGTATATCCGTTCTACATTGAACCGGAAGAAGAAGTGATGTAGTCAAGAGCTCAAGGAAAGAGGAAGAATCTATGACTTTACCAGCCCCCAATTTAGATGATCTTCGTTTTCAGCGCGACCTGGTGGATGAGGCGCGCAAACGAATCATTCATTACTGCCCTGAATGGACGGAGTACAACCTGAGTGATCCCGGTATTACATTGATTGAATTATTTGCCTGGATGACCGAAATGATGGTATACCGTTTAAACCGGGTTCCTGAAAAAAACTATATAAAATTTCTGGAGATGCTGGGGTTGCAGCGGAAACCGGCCAGCAGCAGTTTTACCGAATTAACTTTCTGGTTATCGGCGCCGCTTCCTTTCGCCCCCGGAGACAACCAGGTTGTGGTCGTGCCTGAAGCCAGTGAAGTTCGTTCGGATATCAGTGATCAGGAAATTTTATTTACGACCAACAAAAAACTGGAGATTGTTGCGCCTTTGTTAACCCAGGTGCGTAAGGAAGGGGATTTTAATAAAAACTATCATCCTCGTCTGGGGGTTGAAATTTTTTATCCCTTCAATCAAACCATGCCCCAGACTGGCAATACTTTTTACCTGGGTTTTGACGCCAAAAACGACATTAATGGGCATATCTTAAAATTGAATTTCACCTGTGACCCGACGGAAGCCGTTGGTATTCGCCGTGATGATCCACCCTGGGTGTGGGAATGTATGGATAATAACGGTCAATGGGTTGAAATTTCACCAAGTAAATCGGAAGGTGAAAAGGACACCACCGGCGGTTTAAATAATGAACAGGGCAGCCTTGTTTTTTACCTGCCAACCAATGTAACCCCGGGGCTGTTGTATGGCATGAATGCTTTCTGGCTGCGCTGCCGCATTGAACAGCGTAATGCTTTGCAGGGCATGTATTCTGAATCGCCGCGAGTTAAAAACATCAGTGTTTCCAGTCTGGGCGCCACGGTGTCTGCCACACATTCGGTTCGGGTGGTTGAAGAGATGTTGGGCACCAGTCGCGGAGAACCCGGTTTATCCTTTGTCGCAAAAAATCGTCCGATATTATCCTTCCTGCCGGGTGAAACCGTTGAAGTGGAAGAGCTGCGTAATGACGAAGTTGTTTTTGTCCCCTGGAAACAGGTTGTAGATTTTTCAGCATCAACACGATTTGACCGCCATTTTTGTGTTGATAATGCCTCCGGAACGATCAGTTTTGGCCCATCGGTTCGCCAACCGGATGGCACTGTCATCCAATATGGCCGCATTCCGGAGAGCGGTCGGGCGATTCGTCTGTCAAAATATCGTTATGGCGGTGGCGTGGGCGGTAACTTGCCCGCCGGTGCATTAAATACCATGACCCAGGCTTTGCCTTATGTAACCCGTGTCTCGAACTTGATTCGTGCGGCGGGAGGTCAGGATCAGGAAACCCTGGATGAATTAAAACTGCGCGCTCAACGTGAATTGCAGGCTCAACGCCGGGCTGTGACAGCGCAGGACTTTGAACAATTTACCAAAAATAGCAGTCGCTCGGTAGCGCGGGCAAAATGCCTGACCCCCAACGATCTTTCAAAAGGCGTTGCCGGTACGGTTACCGTACTGGTTGTTCCGGCTGTTGCCGACGCTCTGGCAGCCAACGGCCTGTCTTCACTGCATATGAATGACGAATTCCAGAAAATGATTCGTTCTTATCTCGACCAATACCGTTTGTTGACCTCTTCTTTACATATTCGCGAACCCCAATATATCGGGGTTAAGGTAAAGGCCACCATTGTGCCCGAAGACTTCCACCAGCCGGCTAAGGTTCAACAGGAAGTTTTAAACACGCTTTATCGTTATCTTTCACCCCTGGCAATGGATGGTAAACATCCCATCGCACAAAGCTCGGAAAAATGGGAGGGTTGGCCTTTTGGTCGAGATTTGTTCCTGGCGGAAGTTATTTCATTAATTCAGCAAATTCCAATGGTTAAATATGTTTTGGATGTCAGTCTTTCAAGCCGACCCGTGTTGCCAGTGGAAGAAAAGCGGTTGTTTGATGATCGTCCTGAGGTTGAGTTGACGGCGGTGGATAAAGTTTTGCTTGTGCCTGAGGATGGTTTGATTTGTTCACTGGATCATCAAATTGAAATTGTAACCGTTCAGGATATGTATAAAAAAGGATAAAAACCAATGGATTTATCCGTAGACGTCATGCAGCAGATTGAAGAGCTTTCCCTTGCCGTGGATAAATATAGTTGTTATCCCGGTGAACTGCTCAATATTTATACTCGATTTACCTGTCCTGCGCAAATAAACGGTGAATTGCAGGTCATTTTGCCGCGTGTAATGGCTATCGATTCTTTTGTTCTCCCCGAAGGTGTTTCCGATGATGCAGTTTCACTGGTGGAGCGCGAACAAGAATTGATTGTTTTATTACCCATGCAAAATAATTTTTCAGCCGGCACTGCCTATGAGGTACAGATAAAAGCGCGCGTAAATACGTTTTATATTGATCAGTTTTTATTAATTCGATCGGTTTTATTAGGGAATGATAAGGAAACGCGCGGGGCTGAATCTTTACAAATCATTGTTTACAGTAAGGGAAAATATTTACAATATCTTCCCGAAATCTAT
>JAJTBH010000401.1 GCA_021287005.1 Anaerolineae bacterium | reverse complement strand
ATTATTCTGGAGGGCCGCGGCGACCGCGGGGTGTTAACCGCACTGCCAATCAACGGCCCGCGGCGTGATTTAACCGTGGAACAAAATGTACGCGGCGGGGTCGGGTACGGCGGCGGTGATTTCAGCATTTTTGAAGATTACCTGGTATTTGTGGAAAAAGACGGACGTTTATATTCACATTCGCTGGGATACGGTCAACCGCGCCCGTTAACGCCGGCTTATGGCCGGGCGGCTGCGCCGGCGCTTTCACCTGATTTAAGCCAAATTGTTTACGTTTTTAGCGATGGCAACCTGGATTGCCTGGCGATGGTGGACAGCGAAGGGAAAAACTGGCCGGTGAAACTGGCCTCCGGTGCGGATTTTTATATGCAGCCGGTCTGGCACCCACAGGGCAAGTACCTGGCATGGATCGAATGGGACCATCCCAACATGCCCTGGGACGGCACGCGTTTGATTCTGGCCGAAATGGCCGAGGACGGTATATTAATCACGGCCCAGAAGACCCTGGCAGGTGATGTTAACACGCCCGTTTTTCAACCCCAGTTTTCCCCGGATGGCCGTTATTTAAGTTATATAATCTCCAACGGCGAGTGGGAAGACCTGGTTTTGTTCGATTTAAGCAGCGGGCAGAGCCGGGTGTTATTACACGGCGATGGTTTTATGCTTTCGCAGCCGGCCTGGGTGCAGGGTATGCGCACTTATGCCTGGAATTATGCCAGCCGCAGCCTGTTTTGCACGAGCGATCAACACGGTCAGGCTTCTCTCTGGCAGGTAAGCCTGGATGGCGATTGCCGTGAGATTAATATTGCCCCTTATACATGGATTTCACAGCTTACGGCTTCACCGGCTGAAGATTCGGTGGCTTTTTTGGCCTCCGCGCCGGATGTGCCTGACCGGGTTGTCTGTTGGGATGGCCGGCATGTGCGCGTGCTGGCTTACAGCGGCGGCGAAACCATATCTCCCGACCTGTTTGCCACAGCCCGCGAATTGACCTGGAAAGCGGCCGACGGCACGGATGTTTACGGGTGGTATTATGCCCCTGCCAACCCGGCCGCCAGTGCAGACGGTTTGCCGCCCTGTATCGTTTATGTTCACGGCGGCCCGACTTCGACAACGCCGTTATCGTTCAGTACCCAGCGCAGTTATTTCACCAGCCGCGGTTATGCCTGGCTGGATTTAAATTATCGCGGCAGCACCAGTTTCGGGCGCAGTTATATGCTGGCTTTACGCCAACACTGGGGAGACGTGGATACCGAAGATGCGGGCGGCGCGGCCCTGGCACTGGCCGGGGCCGGTCTGGCAGACCCGCGCCGCCTGGTGATTCTGGGCGGCTCGGCTGGTGGTTACCTGGTGTTAAATACTCTGGTGCGTTACGCGGGTTGTTATAAGGCCGGGGTATGTAATTATGGGGTCAGCAATCTTTTCACCCTGGCCATGGATACCCATAAATTTGAGGCACATTATAACGATTCAATGGTGGGCGTTTTGCCGGAAGCGGCCGGACGTTATCATGACTGGTCGCCAATTTTTCATGCCGGCGCCATTCGCGACCCGCTGGCCGTTTTTCAAGGGGATGTCGATGTGGTTGTGCCACCTTCGCAATCGGAAGAAATCGTGGCGGCATTACGACGCAGCGGTGTGCCCTATTTTTACAAACTCTATGAAGGTGAAGGACACGGTTTCCGCAAAACTGAAACATTAAACGATTATTATGCTCAGGTTGAACGTTTTTTACAGCAGTATGTATTGTTCGCACCTGATGTGGATAATGATTAGAAAAAGCTAACAAACGACGCGCATTTAAGAAAGAGAAATCATCATGGAGCAACTATACGTTAACGAAACGGGGACCTTTGGTTCCCCGGTTATATTATTCTTGCATGGCTCCCCACTCAGTGGGCGCATGTGGCAGCCTCAACTGGAAAACCTGCGTGATTTTCACTGCCTGGCCCCTGATCTGCCGGGGCACGGTTTGAGCGCGTCCATTAAACCGCCCGAAATGCGCGATCTGGTTAAAGAACTGGCCGATTTGATCCGGCGTACCTCCCCGACCGATAAAGCCCATGTGGTGGGCCTTTCGTATGGCGGCGTGGTAACACAGGCATTGATGACCTCGGCGCCGGAAGTGGTAGATCGGGTGATCCTCAGCGGAACGGCCACCCGTTTGAATAAACTTTTGATTATTATCCAGTTGTTAAATATTCCGGTGCTGCGCTTGTTAAAACCGGCGCAGTTGGCGCAGATCATGCGCAAACAATTTGGCGAGACGCTTGCTTACGAAGGTTTTGAAGAAGATTTGGAACGTTTATCGCGAGACGCCTTCAGTCAGGTGGCCTGGTCTTACGCCGACATTGTTATGCCTTCCGCCTGCCAATCGCCCACCCTGGTGGCCGTGGGAGAAAAAGAGACCACGGTGGCGCGCAAGGCGGCACTGGACTTGTGCCGCGGCATCCCGCAAAGCCGCGGTGTCCTGGTGCCAGATGGTACACACGTCTGGAATTTGCAATTCCCCGATTTGTTTTCGGAAATGGTGCGGGCCTGGTTTACGGAACAAGCTCTGCCTGAAGGGCTGCCGGTGCTGGCCGATTGAAGGGTTAAAAAAGAGGTTATATGTCCGTTTTAAACTTGCTGGCCTGTGCGTTGGGCCGCCGCGATGAAGTTCCCAACCAGGAATTGGCGCGCCAACTGGTTGAGACTCAGGATCAGGCGGGCATTCGCGAGTTAATCGACAACCTTGATAATAAAAATTCAGAGATTAGCGCCGACTGCATCAAGGTGTTATATGAAATCGGATACCTGAAACCGGCTTTAATCGCCGGCGGCACCGAAGCTTTCTTAAAATTGTTAAACAGCCGCAACAACCGTATGGTCTGGGGCGGTATGATCGCATTATCGACTGTGGCGGCATTGAGCAGCGAGTTAATATTTAATAACTATGCCATCCTTAAAGCCAGTATGGTGAACGGTTCGGTCATCACGGTGGATAACGCCGTTAAAACCGCGGCGTTGGTGGCATCTTGCAGACTCGAATATGCGCGGGTGATAACCGGCGATTTGCTGGCCCATCTGCAGACCTGCCGCGCCAGGGATGTGCCGCAGCATGCCGAACACAGTCTGCCGGCAGTTAATTCGGAGAATAAACAGGCTATTCTTAAAGTTTTGCAAGGTCGAACGTCCGAATTGTCTGAAACTCAAATGAAACGAGTCAAACGGGTTATTAATTTAATCGAAAAAATCTAAATCGTTCAGATAAATTAAGACCCATTGGAGGAAAACCCGATGAAAGTATTATTTATTGGCGGAACGGGAGTGATCAGTTCGGGCGTTTCAAAGCTGGCGCTTGAACGCGGTAATGATTTATACCTGCTCAACCGGGGGCAGTCGTCTCGCCCGGCGCCCGAAGGTGCAAAGGTGTTAACCGGCGACATTCGCGACCCGCAGTCGG
>JAJTBH010000004.1 GCA_021287005.1 Anaerolineae bacterium | reverse complement strand
GCTTCGCTGCCGGTGAGTGAGTCGACCCTGCTGGATAACCCTTACTGGCAGTATTCACGCGATAAAATTGCCTGTGAAGATCGCCTGGTACGCGCCTACCGCGAGGAAAAATTCCCCATCACCATTGTGCGCCCGTCGCATACCTATGATTGCACCAAACTGCCCGTCAGCGGCGGTTGGACGACTGTGGATCGCATGTTAAGAGGAAAAAAAGTAATCGTACATGGCGACGGAACATCGTTATGGACTTTAACGCACCACCTCGACTTTGCCAGGGGATTTGTCGGCCTGTTGGGAAATTCACGCGCGATCGGCGAAGCGGTGCACATCACATCGGATGAGTGGTTAAACTGGAACCAGATTTATGAACTGGTGGGACGTGCCGCCGGGGTGGAACCCCAAATGGTGCACGTGCCTTCAGATTTGATCGGCGTTTATGACCCCGAATGGGGCGCCGGTTTGTGGGGTGATAAAAGCGTGAGCATGGTATTTGATAACAGCAAGATCAAACGACTGGTGCCCGATTTTGCCGCCAGCATACCCTTTTCGGTGGGTGTGCGGGAAGTGATGACCTGGTATTTTTCGGATAAGGCCAACCAGATTATTAATGAGACATTTAACCGGACCTGTGAGCGGATTCTGGCGGCTTATGCAAGCGCCTGGCCGGCCTGAGATAATTAAAATCTTAAAATACAACCGGGATGCCAGTATTACGACATCCCGGTTGTGATTTAATAAAAATGTTTAATTTTAGAGGGCGTCCGGATGGCCGATAATTTCGATAAAACGGTGCAGTACTTGCGCTCCAAGCGGGGTATCCTGACAGCCGGCCAGCAAAAGGTCGGGGTCGCCCCCTTCATTTTTTAACGCCTCTCGTGAACTCTCGATGTAACTGCGGGTGATGTCGGCGTCAAATTCGGGGTGAAACTGAACACCCCAGGCGGTATGGTTAAAACAAAAGGCCTGGTTAGTGTCCTTTTCGCTGAAAGCCAGGTGAACGGCGTGTTCGGGCAGACGCAAAACGGTCTGTGCGTGACTGACAAACCCGGTGGGGTGGGGCGTAATGACCTTAAACAACCGGTCGGCGCGTGCCTTGTGAGACAACCTGATTTCCGTGCTGCCATATTCGCGCCCGTTGGGGTTATAAGCCACTTCACCGCCCAGGGCGTAAGCCAGCAGTTGGTGCCCATAACAAATGCCCAGCACCGGCAGGTTACAGCGAACGGCCTCGGCCAGCCACTGCGCAGCTTTTTCGGACCAGGCTTCGTGGTCGGTGACCATGGCATGCGATCCGGTAATGATTACGGCTTCAACCTCGGTAACAGCCGGCAGAGATTGGCTTTTTTCAACATCGACAACCATAAAACGCGAAGGCGGCTGACCGCTGCCGTTGATGATCCAATCTTCAAAATCACCGCGGCGGGCGACCAGGTCCGGCAAACTGCTGCCAGTTTTCATAATCAGGATGGGTTTTGTCATGTCAGCCTCGATTGTGTTTTACCCGAAAACTCCGATTGATAAAGCTCAGGCGGCCGGTTGCAACAGGCTCTTGACCCGCTCCAGTCCCAGAGAAAGGAAGAGGGTGGGCAGGCGCGGGCCGGTTTCGCTGTTGCAGACCAACGAATAAACGGCGATGAAGAAAGCGCGTTGGGCTTGTTTAAGCTCTTCGGTGGGTTGGGCTTCCTGCGGCAGGCCCAGCAGGGTCTTGGGAATGCCATAAACCAGGTGGGTCAAATCGTCGAGATTCCAGTTGGATTCGAGTTTTTCCACCAGCAATTGCACCCCCTGGCGGTCCTGTTCGCTCAGACCGGCGTAAACGTCGGCGGCAAATTCGGGGCGGATGAAAGTGCGTTCGTCATCGGGTACATACTGCGTGGCCCAACGAATGGCGCAGGAAAGGCGCGGTTCCACTTTGGTTTGCAGGTCGGGGGTGTTCTCCTGTTTAAGCTGGTCGGCGGCGATGCGCATGATCTGTTCTTTGTTGCCCTGAGTTAAATCGGCGGCCGAGGAAAGCAGGCGGAAAGAAACCGGGGTTTGCGAGCGGTAAATGTCACCGAGCGAGGTGTTGACGCTCATGTTGTAAATTTTTCGATCGATATCATTGGCTTTGCCGGCGTTAACGCGGGCGCAGAAAGAATCCCATTCGTCATAAAGGCGCAGCACTTCCTGCCCGAAATCGATGTTAAATTTTTGCCCGGCATCGCGGCGGATGTATAACCAGCGCACCATGGGCGGCTCGAGAATATCCAGCGCGGCGCGCGGGGTGGCGGTGGTGCCGGCGGAACTTGAAATTTTTGAACGCCCGCCCATGCCGACAAAAGCATAACCGATGAAAACCGGTGCGATATAACCGAAAATATCGGCTACGATCTTTTTGCCGACCGTGTAGCTGGAACCGGGCGCGGCATGATCTTCACCGGCGGGTTCAAAAACCACCTGTTCATAATTCCAGCGCATGGGCCAATCGGCTTTCCAGACCAGCTTGCAGGGCACTTTTTCGTACAGGCTGAAACTGCCTTTGTGACCACAGGTGCAGCTATAGGTAATGGTAGCGCTGGCGGGTTCATAACCGTGAATGGTGGTGTTGTCTTTATTGCAGGCTTCGCAGTAAACACGCACCGGGTAATATTCTTCGCGGCGTTCTTCCTGTGATTTTTCGAAACGATCGAGTGTTTGATATTCGGCCAGAATATCAAAAATTTCAAGGCGTTTGCTGATGGCGTGGATGATATCTTTGGTGTAGTCGCCGCGGCGGTAAGCCACGGATTGTGAGATATAACGCGGCTTTATGCCCAGTTCGTTCATGGACTTTTCAAATTCATCCTTAAAACGACTGCCATAAGAGGGATATTCACCCCACGGATCGGGAATTTCAGCCAATGGTTTGCCGACATGTTCTTCAAAGCCGATGTTGGCCGGAATGTTGGCGGGCACTTTGCGCAGACGGTCAAAGTCATCCCAAGAGTGAATATGTTCCGTTTGCCAGCCGCGCGCCTTCAACTCTTCGCTGACGAGGTGAACGGTGATGGCTTCACGTAAGTTGCCAAGGTGAATGGGGCCTGAAGGACTGATGCCGGAAGCGCACACGATTTTGCTGATGGGTGTGCTGCGCTGCTGGTTGCGTCGAACGACCTCTTTTTCCACCATATCGGCGGTTTGTTCAATCCAGATATTTGTTGCCACAGTTATATCTCCTGACTTTCCTTCTTTTGACAAGACTCGCAGAAGGGGATAAGGAACTAAAATATCAAAGAATCAGAGTTCCGTCAAGGTATTAATTTTGAATGTTATTTAGGAAGGATTTTTGTTAAATGGTGTTGTTAAATAAAAACAAATAGCACCATAAAACAACACATTTATCACGGTGTTATTAATAATGCATACCGGTGTGTATTGATGTTGTTGGTAAGCCTTAATCTTTAAAAAGCGGATCTGCTTCCAGACTGTTGGCGCGCTGGTTGATCAGGTTAAACACATAAGCGATGGTTTGTTTTTCCTGATCACTGAATGTGTCAATCAATTCATTTAACCATTTCTGACGCAGTGAAATGGAATTGTTAACCAGTTCGCGGCCATATTCCGAAAGCTGTACCAGCCGGGCACGCCGGTCATAGGGTGACTCTTTGCGAATCACCAGGTTCTGCTGTACAAGGCGCTCCACCATCTGACTGGCGGCGGGGCGGGAGACCTGCATGACCTTCTCAAGACCCATGACTTCAATTTCGCCATGGTAATATAACCAGATTAAAACATTGATCTGTGCCATGGAGAGATTAGCCGAACGGGCATAAGATAAAAAGTCTTGCATGGAGTGCTGCATAAAGGCAGAGGTCCAGCGCATCAAGATTTCGGCAATTTCCGATTGACTTAATTGGGGTATGTTGGTTGAGTCGTTCATGATAAAAGAATGATAATCTAAAACGGGCAGTTATGCACGGTTTAACGGGTGCTTTTAGATTATAGCATTGAAAATGCCGTATTTAAAATTTTTTTAATTCTTTTGCGCCGTTTCTTTACCAATTTCGCGAGTGCTGTAAAAATAGAAGGGTGTGTCTTTAAGATCACCATACATGGCAAATATCCCTTCCAATGCACCCTCCGGTTGAATTTCATAAAATAAAACTTTGCAGTTGTCCTGACCATAGACGCTGATGAGTTTATCGTCTTTCACGAGACCCAGGCCGTAAAGCCTGTAGACATCATCCACTTCGCGAATAAGATCATAAACTTCTGATGGTAAACGGTTGACGGCTAATGAACCGCTATATTTGCTCCGGTCGTGATCATAAATTCCGGAAACGTAATATTCCCGGCTGATTTGTTTTTCCAGAACGAGACCGAAATAAGGACTGACGGTTTCCTGAGAAATCAGCCCGTCTTCTCCCATCCAGAGACCTTTAAATATATAGTTATCATATTGAATATAATAAGCCAGGCTGCAACCCTGGCCGATGCCAACCCCCAGGATACGATCTTTTAATAAAGCTAGACCGCTTTCAATCGAATCGTTGTTAATCCATTCCAGCCGGTAACCTTTATCAAATTCGGATATCTTTAAAGTTCCTTCTTCGGTTTGTCCGTCAGAATATTGACGTTGGTAGGTGTAACTTCCTGGAAGGTTTTCCGGAGGCTGAGAGACTCTTAACCCGGGCGGAGGCGTTGACGTGGCATTTGTAAAAAAATTATTGGGAAGATCGCTTGTGTAACAGGCAAGACTTGTGGTGAGTATGGCGAGAAAAAGCACAAAAAATTTGATTGTATGCTGTGAAATAGTAAACATCTGCGCGATCCGGCGTAACGGTAGATTGATTATCTGATAATTATACATGGTTTATTATTCATTTTTGATTAAGGGGAACCAAACATGATGTTCTTGCGTCTATTAAGCAGAGCCATTGCGCCGGTTGAGCGACGGTAAAACATCGGTTTTTTCATAAAATTCCCGTTATAATAACTTTTAATATGGTTAACATAACCATAATGAGCGGGAATTACACAAACTTAATCTAAATAAATATTCAGGTAATAAATCTATGACAGACGAACAAAATAGTATTGATACTATTGAGGAAGTTTCAAATAAGCCTTTGCATTTTGAATGGATGCTGCCAATCTGGCTGCACCCACGGCGCACTTTGGAAGAAATCAGCCGCCAGGAAAAGGCCGTTTGGTTGGCCCCGCTGCTGGTGTTGAGCCTTCTGGTTTTATTAAATGTATTAATCAGTGGGCCGGCGCGAGCGGCTTCCGTGCAGGTGGCCGCACCCTCCGCCGAAAATATGCAATATTATACGCAGGAGCAGGTCACCCGTTTTGAACAAAGCGCCGACCAGAGCCGCGGCCCCCTGTTTATATATATATTCCCGGCGGTGCTGGCGCTGGGCGGAGTGTGGCTTTCATGGGTGTTGCTGGGCAGCCTGTTGCATTTTGCATTAACTTTAAGCGGCAGCCGCAACTCGCATGTAATGACATTAAACCTGGTTGCCTGGTGCAGCCTGCCGCTGGCCTTGCGTTTTGCGATTCAGGCGCTTTATACGCTGGTCAGCCAGCGTCAGATTCAAGCACAGGGTTTATCCGGGTTTGTTGCGGCGGATGGGGGTTTTAGTGTGTACTTAAACGCTTTGCTGGCGCAAATGGATGTTTACGGCCTGGGATTGCTGGCCCTGTTGTTGGTAGGCGTGCCGCTTTTTTCCCATTTAAACCGTCAAAAAGCCTGGGCGGCTGCATTGGTATGCCTGTTGGTCATGATGAGTCTGGCTTCCATTCCGGCATTAATCGGCGCACAGCTCAGCGGTCTTTCGGGCAGCGGTGGGGTGATTCCTTTCTTTTAAGCTTATGACATCTCAAAATTCAACGACCATTGTGCAAACGCGGAATTTGCGCAAGGTATTCCAGATGGGCAGGCAAAAAGTGGTGGCCCTGGCCGGGGTGGATGTGGATATCCCTGCCGGGTCGTTTACCGTCATTATGGGACCCAGTGGTTCGGGAAAAAGCACCCTGCTTTATTTAATGGGCGGCCTGGACCGGCCAACTTCCGGCAGTATTCTGGTCAACGGGACGGCCATTGAAAAAATGGATGAAAACGACCTGGCCATTTACCGGCGTAAGACAATGGGTTTTATCTTCCAATCCTTTAATTTGATTTCCAGCATGAGTGCACAGGAAAACGCCGCTTTTCCAATGCGTTTTGCGGGTGTGCCGGCGGCGGAACGACAAAAACGGGCGTTCGACCTGCTGAAGTTGGTGGGGCTTGAAAAACGCGCCCATCATAAACCGACCGAACTTTCCGGGGGTCAACAGCAGCGTGTAGCTGTGGCGCGCGCGTTGGTTAATAACCCCGGCATTATTCTGGCCGATGAACCCACCGGCAATCTGGATACGTCCAGTGGATTAAGTGTGATGCATTTGCTTTCGGATTTGCACCATAACGGGCGCACCCTGGTGGTGGTGACGCATGACCCGCGCATGGTACGGTTTGCCACGCATGTGATTTACCTGCTGGATGGCAGTGTGGTCACGGCCGAACAGTACCACAGTGCTTTAGAAAGTCTCGAAGAGCAGGAAAATTCTTCGGATGAGGTTAAGGCTTAACTTATGAAAAAAACACTTTTAGGTTTAATGACTTTGTTTTCCATCCTGACCCTGGCTGCCGTGCCCTTGCGGCGGGCAGATGACGGTTTAAGCGTTTCACCGGCCTCGGCCGATAAAGCCGATCTACCCAACAGCGTGGTCACTTATGACCTGAGCCTTACCAATAATACCGGTGTCGATCAGGTTGTTGCGGTTGCGGTGAATGCCGGTTCGCGCGCCTGGAATGCCTGGGCCAGTTCGGGATCGTTGAGTGTTGCCAGCGGCCAGTCGGCAAATGTGACGGTATCGGTGGCGATCAAGTCGGACGCCGGTTTGGGTGACGCCGAAACCACTACGGTTGTGTTTGACGACGGCAACGGGCACAGTGTGACGGCCACATTAACCACGCGCGCCGTGCCGCCGCCGGCGACGCCCACACTCACTCTGACGCCGGCGCCCACAGCCACCATTCCGGCGGCTCTGAATCGCCCGATGGTGATCGTCAGCGGGTATGATTCGGGCGGAAATATTGGATCGGGTGACACTTTTACTTTAAATGTTAATTTTAAAAATAACGGTTTGGGACAGGCATTAAACCTGGTGTTTACATTCAGCAGCGACGTGTTTTTAATGCGTGATACGGGCGGCGTCAGTACATTATCCTCGCTGGCGAGCGGGGCCAGTACCCGCATCGGGCAATCGATGACCGGCGCCAGCACATTAAGCAGCCAATCGGCCGGAACGGTGCTGGTTAAAGTAGCATACAATGACGCCAATGGTGAAGTCTATTCCGAGAGTTTTACCCTGACCATTAATGCCAAGGCGGCTACCGCCACGGCCACCACAGCCGGGAGCGGGTCGTGGTCCACTTCCACACCGACTCAATCGCCGCGTTCGCAACTGGTGGTTACCGCGTATAGCTCGAGTGTGGACCCTTTGCAGCCGGGCACCAGTTTTGAACTGGAAATGGAACTGCACAACACCGGCAACGCCGACGCGCGGGCCGTTTCAATGGTAGTGGGCGGAGGGGTGGCCAGCACCGGCAGCACCTCATCGACACCCGAACCGGGCAGCGCTTCGGGCGGCAACAGCGACCTGACGAATTTTGCACCGTTGGGCACTTCGAACCTGATTGTACTGGGCGACATTCCGCGCGCCGGGGCGATTAAGGTTAAAACCCGCCTGATTGTGAATGTTAATACCGCGCCGGGCGCATACCCGTTAAAACTTTCATTTGTCTATAGCGATGCCAAAAACAATCAGCAGGTGGACAACCAGGTGATCACGCTGCTGGTTTATGCTTTGCCGCAGGTGGAAGTGGTTTTTTACCGCGACCCCGGCATGTTGGTGGTTGGCCAGCCCAACCCATTGCCCATTCAGGTGACCAACCTGGGACGTAAAAGTACCATTCTGGGTTCGATGAAAGTAACTTCGGACCAGGCTGAAGTGACCAATAATGTGATTCAAGTTGGAACGATTGATGCGGGTGGTTATTTTCCATTGGATGCAATGGCGATTCCGAATGCAGCCGGACCGATCACCTTTAATATCACCATTAACTATAATGATGATTTTAACCAACTGCGCACCATCACCCAGACTCTGAAGGTTATGGCCGAAGATGCCCCTGCCAATCCCATGTCGGGCGACCCGGCCGGTTTGCAGCCTGGCGGCCCGGGCGGGGCAATCAGCCTGGAGGGGGGTATTCAGATTGAAGAAAGTTTTGGCGACCGGGTATTACGCTTTATCAGAGGTTTTTTGGGGTTGGACAGTGCTCAGATACAACCGGAGTTAAAAAATGGCGCTCCGCTGGAAGCCGTACCGGGTGAAATTAAAATTCCCGCAGGCGGCGGGGGCGGCGGCGGTGGAAGCATAACCATCGGCGGAGGCGGCAAGGGTTAGTTTTGCCGAGTCTCCTATGAAACTGGTAGATTTACTCAGTCTGGTAATTGAAAACCTGAAGCGGCGCAAGGGACGCGTGGCGTTGACGGCGGTGGGTGTGGTGATCGGTACTGCGGCGGTGGTGATTCTGGTTTCACTGGGCAACGGTTTGCAGCGTAACGCTTCCACTCAGTTGGGCAGCATTGGCGACTTAACCCAGATCATGGTCATGCCTCGTTATGATATGGGGTCGGGTATGGTAATGAGAGCGGGCGGTGGGGGTGGGGGCGGTGGCGGGGAAACCGCCGCGCAGCCTTCGCAGCAAAAACTGTTGACCAATGCAGCAATCGATGAAATCAAAGCCATTCCCGGTGTCAAGTTGATCATTCCGCGCGAATCGTTCAGAGGACCGGCGGTGATGCATTATGGCCGCCTGGAGAATTACGCCCAGTTAACCGGGATGGCGGTGGATGATGTTTCGGTTTTGAGTTACCAATTGGATAAGGGCAGCAGCGAGTTAAAACGGGGTACGGCGATTGTAGGCGGTTGGGTGTTAAAAAACTTTATGGATCCCAAAATGCGTCCCGGGCAGGAGCCCCCGGCTCCGCCGGATTTATTGGGGCAGCAGATCAGCATTGTCATTACCCGCTATACACAGGATGGTCAACAAGAAAATAAAACCGTGCGTTTTACGGTGACGGGACTGCTGGCCGAAAACCGCTCTGAAGCGGACAGCATGGTCATCATCAGCATGGATGATATGACACCCTTAAACGAATGGATGATGGGCAAACGCATAAATCGCAATCGCGATGGATACGATACCCTGCTGGTTAAGACTGATTCTTCGGATCAGATCGTGGATATTACTCAGCAGATTAATGACATGCAATACCAGGCTTATACCCCGCAGCAGTTTGTGCAGGGTATTAACAGCTTTTTTGTCGTTATGCAAATTGTGTTTGGCGGCGTGGGCGCCATTGCCCTGCTGGTGGCGGCCATTGGCATTGCCAACACCATGACCATGGCGATTCTGGAACGAACCCGTGAAATTGGTTTGATGAAGGCGGTCGGTGCAACCAACCGCGATGTACTCAGCATCTTTCTGGGCGAGGCAGCCGGAATCGGGTTTATTGGCGGCTTGATGGGGGTTTTGTTGGGTTGGCTGGGCGGCACAGTGATCGATGTGATTGCCATCAGCGTTTTAACGGCTCAGGCTGCCGAAAACGGCGGCACTCCGCCCACCGTGGCTGTTTATACACCCCTGTGGCTGCCTGTTTTTGCCCTGGTTTTTGCCACACTGATCGGCCTGATTTCGGGGTTGTATCCGGCATTACGCGCCGCCAGCCTGGTGCCGGTAATTGCGCTGAAATATGAATAAATTTCGAAAATGAGACTTTTTATTGAGGCTTGCGTAGATATAGGTGAAAGGAATAATTAATTATGTCAACGCGAGTGGTTAAAACAAATAATAATCCGGGCTGCCTGGTGCAGCTTTTATGGTTCGCTTTTGTGGGTATCTGGCTGGGTGAAATCTGGATGGGGATCGCCTGGTTTTTAATGATTACGATTGTCGGCATTCCCTTTGGGGTGGCGATGTTAAACAAAATTCCCAAGGTGATCGCCCTGCGTGAACCCGAACACCAGATGAAATATACTTATCGCCAGGACGGCGAAGTAACGCGGCGCGAATTGGAACCTGAGCAGGTGAATATTCTGCTGCGTGCAATTTATTTTGTATTGATCGGCTGGTGGTTCAGCGCTTTGTGGATGCAGGCGGCCTATGCCCTGTGTGTTTCGATCATCGGCCTGCCGCTGGGATTCTGGATGTTTGACCGCGTTCCGGCCGTACTTTCACTGCGCCGCGATTAATTTGATCGGCAATTGTAAAAAACAATTCCCGAAAGCGTTTGATTTCGGGAATTTTTTTATTTTATTAGTTTTGTTTAAAAACGAGTTTCGTTTATATTTCCACACCCAGGAAGATACGGATGAAATAACCGATAATAAAACTCAGTGTGGCAACCCCCAGGCTTAAGCCGGCCATTTCGAGAAATCGTTGTTTAAAATTCTCGCCTTTGGCGACTGAAATATAAAAATTAAACAGGGCGATGATTAATACGGCGGTGGTTAACGATATGGCCAGGCAGATATATTCGTTTTTGATCAGGAGATAAGGCGAAATCAACAAAGCCACCGTAATGACATAAGCGATGCCGGTATAAACGGCGGCGCGCACGGGATGTTTATCGGTTTCTTCGGAGCGGGTGGAAAGATATTCGGAAGCAGCCATTGAAAGAGAGGCGGCAATGCCGGTGATCAGCCCGGAGAGGGCAATTAACTGAACGTTTTGCAGAGCCAGGGTTAAACCGGCCAGGGCACCGGTCAGTTCCACCAGAGCGTCGTTCAGGCCCAATACTACCGAACCGGCATAATGCAGACGTTCTTCATCCAGCATGGCAATTAACATTTCTTCATGTTTTTCTTCGTCGTCTTCAATGCTTTTGATATCGGGAATGATTTTTGATATCTCGGCATAGCTGATCTGGGTCAGTTCTTCGCCCTGCTCCATTAATTTAATCCCAAATGTAAAACCCAGCACCCGGCTGAGAATGCTATAAAACCAGACGCGCAGCCAGTTGGGGCTTACTTCGGTGTTGGTGTAACTCTTCCAACGATGATAATGGCTTAATTCATCTGCGGCGATTTCTTCAAGAATACGGGCATTGTTTTTATCGGGCAGGGTGGCGGCAATTCTTTTGTAAACATTATGTTCGGTAATTTCATTTTTTTGTGCAGTCAGTATCTGCTGACGTAGTGCAACTGTCATTTCCATAAGGGGGCCTCTTTATAATAACTTTCTTTTTACGATGAAATCTGGTTTTGACAATCGGGGCAGAGCCCGTAATATAAAATGCGCGATCCCAGAATCTTATACCCGCGCGATGCCGAGATTTCCATCTCAAGATGGTTGACATGCTCACTGGGAATATCGATAATTTTGTGACAGGATATACAGGCCAGATTGATGTGCGGTTCGTTATGGGCATCATAATGCACGTTGTCGTCGCCGATATGCCCCAGGGTATTGATGATACCCAGTTCGACCAGTTTGTTGAGCGTGTTATATACCGTCATCAGTGAGAGCGAGGGATAGACTTTTTTAATCTCTTCATATATTATGGCGGCCGTGGGGTGGGCATCTTTTGAAGTTAAAAGGGTGCAAATGGCAACACGCTGCGGTGTGATACGCATTCCGGCCCGTTTGAGTTGTGAGATTAAAAAATCGGCGGTTGTCATAAATGATAAATTATATTATATGATAATAAATCTTATATTATAATAATTATAAATAAAAATCCATAGCTGTCAAGGTTTTATATAAAAACCAATAAAAAGGGCTGTCCATTCTTTTGAATGAACAGCCCCTGTGTTTTGTTAACCAAGGCCTTTCCGAACTTCTTCAAGCCGGGCGCTGGCTGCCTGCATGGCCAGCCACCAATCCATACCCATGGTAACAGCCTGGCATCCCATACGCAGCACCTTAATGGCGGTTGCCCCCGAATCGTCGGCGGCATAACCGATGGGAATGCCGTGTTTTTTGCCGGCAGCGATAATTTGCTGTAAGGCAGCGATAAACTGTGGGTGATTGTTTTGTCCCAGAATGCCCATGGAAAGCGACAGGTCGGCCGGGCCAATTAATACACCGTTAATGCCCGGGACACTGAAGATTTCATCCAAATGCTCCAGAGCTTTAACGTCTTCAATTTGAATCCAGGTCTGGATGCGCTGATTAACATCGGAGAGATAATCGGCTGTGTCTTTTAAGAAATTGCTGGCTCCGCGTGGAAAATAACCGCGAATGCCATCGGGGGGATATTTACAGAGTGACACGGCAAAACTGGCTTCTTCGGCGCTGCAAACATTGGGGAATAAAACACCCTCGGCACCGCAATCGAGAGCCCATTTTACCCACGAGCGTTCATGCCAGGGCACACGCACCAGCGGGCAGGTGGGCGTATTTTGAAAGAGCATTAAATGGTGCTGCAAGGTTTCAAGGTTGATGGCCGAATGTTCCATGTCAATAATCAGCATGTCAAAACCGACATTGATCATGGCGCGCGCCAGGGCCGGGTCGGTTGAGGATATCCAGGCGCCCAGCACCGGTTGGCCTGATTTTAACTTCTCACGCAAAATACGTCCCTGATATTCGGGCATGCAGCACCTCTTTTAAGAAAATTTTAGGGTAATGATTTCAAACGGACGCGCCTGCAAATGATAATAACCATCCGCGCCTGCTTCAAGGGGCTGGATAATTTGTTCGTCCAGGCGCACCTGGTGACAGGTATCCAGCGGCAGGTTGCACCGCAAAGCGATTTTGCCGCTGTGTCCCCAGCGGTAACCGCGCACGATGACTCCGCTGCCGTCGTTGGCGGCTTTGATGCAGGTCAGGCTGAATTGACCGGCCACATCCAGCATACTTGCGGAGGAAGAAACCCGGCCCTTATGTTGCGTGCTCTGAATGGCGCGTAAAGGAACATCAAAGGATTCGGCCTGTGTAAAACCATTTTGCCATCCGCCGGCATGTGGGATGATGGAATAATCAAACTGGTAGGTGCCCAACATTTGCGCCAGAGGGGTGGCTTTGCCCGGGCCGGCGTGCCCTTTGCGGGCTGAAAAATCATCTCGTGAAAGCCAGCCGACGCAGCGCAGCAGGGTGAGACTTAATTCACCCTGGCAGTCGGGGCGCTGGCAGGCTTCAATTTCCGGCAGGCCGCGGCTGGTGAGGGTGGAAAACATACGCTGAGGTCTTTCGGGGCGGGGTTGTTCAATCCAGGTGTGGTTAAAACGTTGGGCGCCCACTGCTTGCTGCACCACTTCAAATGCAGAACCATGATGCGCCTGGGTGGTGGTGAATGGCACCGGGAATTGAACACGCAGGCGATGATCGGTGGTTATATTTTCAACGGTGGTGTGAATATCAACCCGCGGAATGCCGCTGCAGAGGGAGACCCGCGTGGTGATGGGCAAAGTTACCATACGAGTGCTGCGACTCTTACGGTCGACGCTTAACCCGGCCGGTATTTTTAATGTCAGGTTAATTTCCAGGCTTTGCTCAACGACACCGGAGAAACGTTTAATGCTGCATGACTCGGCGTAATAAACCTTATCCAACAAAGGCGGGCAGGTGTTATAAGTGTCTCCGCAGTCGCCGTTATCGACAAAACGATTTAAACCGCTGTAAAGCATGTTGCTGCGTTTATCAGTGAGAGAAATACTGCCATCGCTCATATTGGCGGTCAGTGTGAAAAATTCGTTTTCAATCTGGTAGGTTTGTTGTTGTTTATCGATCTGTGCCAATGTGCGCCGGATGAAACAGTTTCTCTCATTTTGTTCGATAAATTGATCAAACCACAACCGTCCCTGTTGTAAAAGGATGTCAATTTGTGAGAGTGAAGCGGCCGGTATGTTGGCGGGTGGACAGGGCTGCACCCAGAAGGTGCGGTAACCGCAGCCGGGCACATCGGGGGCCACAAATAAAAGCGCTCCGGATGCACTGGATACGGCGTGAATTTTAAAGGTGGTGATAAGCTGGTTGGCCATAAAGGTATCCAGCTTTTTGCGGGCATTGTTTAATAACTCGAAATCCGGGTCACCCGCATCGCTCATCACGGCTTCAACGTTAACACAATTGTCTTCAAGTGTGAGTTTCAGGTCTTTAACCACCAATCCGAGAATACGCCCGTCTTTAATCATGGACAGGGCGCTGTTAATATCGTTGCGGCTGAGGGTGGTTAAAAGCAGTTCTTGCGGAGCCGACCCGGTGAACTGGTGGGGAATGATATTACCATCCTCGTCCACCACACGGATGTTGCCAATGCTGGCTGGCATATCCAGGTCTACCAGGACACGATCAGAGCGTAAGCTGCCGGTGGGGTTGTAAACCACAATCGCATCCGGCAGGGAAGAGGTTTCGTCGGATAATGGAAAACAGGTATTGGCGATTGATGCCAACATGTTCAGGCTTTGAAGCGCGATTTCTTCACCCATCTGTTCGGCCTGATCAAATCGGGAACGCATTTCCTCATGCACCTGGTCGATGGATGTGCCGCAAATGGAATCGTGCGGATGATTTAACATTAATAAACGCCACGCCTGACGAATTAACTGCTGGTGATCGCGCATATAACTGGTTGTCAGCGGATCCTGCGGGCTGGCATAACGCGCCCAAATGCTGTAAGGTTCGACCCAACGTTCCAACAGGTTTTCGCATTGATGGTTGCGCTGCTTAATCCACATGCGGGTTGAGAGCACACCGGGTAAAACGGGTGAGCGTTTGCTTGCGCGTAACTGCCCATAAACCACAGGGAGACGCGGCTCTTCACCCAGGTCTTCCATAACTTGTTGAATATAAAGCGGCAGGGTCGAGTGTTTAATTTGATAAGCGCTCTGGTTATTATTGGCATAATCCACACAGGTGGATGTGCCCGGCATGGGTTCGGCATGATCGGTGCCATGCATCATTAAAATTTGCTGTGAAGCGCATGCTTTTTCGAGCAATTGCGCCCGGCTTTTGATCTCGGTTGTAAAAGCGGCAGGTTGGTCGGTGGGCAGGCTGGCGCCGTTGTTATATCCTTCACGTAAATAGGATACCAATACGCGGCTGCCATCCGGTGATTGCCACCACAATTCGCAATTTTCGTCGGCCAGGCCGCGCCAGAAACAGGCGCTTTCAATGCCAAAACCATTTAAAATCTGGGGAAGCTGGCCGATCTGGCCGAAGGAATCGGGAACATAACCGACCGGCATGCCGGCGCCAAAGTCGTTGCAAATACGCTGGCCTTCCATCAGATTACGGATCAAGGATTCGGGGCTGACCAAAAATTCATCGGCTAAAACATACCAGGGGCCAATAACAAGTCGTCCCGATTGAACCAGTGATTTAATCAACTCGGTCTTTTCGGGGCGAACCTGCAAATAATCTTCCAAAACGACGGCCTGACCATCCAACATAAAATGGCGGTAGTCGGGATCTTTTTCAAATAATACCAACAAACGATCCACAACACGTACCAAACGGACGCGAAATTGCTGAAAGGTGAGATACCATTCGCGGTCCCAGTGCGTATGGGAAACAAGGTGGATCGTTTTCATTAATGAGTTAACCCTCGGGCAGAAATAAAAATTCCTGGGAGCGTTCCAGGCTTATGTTTCATATTATAAACGACTTTATTCCTTTTTCAGGCTAGAAAAATGTAATATTGTTAATTTCTAACCAATAACTTACAATTAATAAAAAATTTAAATATATACATTAATTTTACGCATTTTAACACAATAATAATAGTTAATGACGGCAAATAAGATAAATGAAGTTAAATTAGCTTAAAGCGGTTTGTTTTTATTTATTAATTTATTTTTTTGAAGCGGTCTGGCTTATAATAACCCTCTGGATTATAAAATTATTTCATGCAACAGGTGTTCTCCATGTTTATTCGACTCGACGACATTACCATTCAGGCCAATCAAAAAAACTCCTTTGAACATACGTCCTGGCAGATAGATAAAGATCAAAACTGGGCGATTATTGGGGAAACCGGTTCGGGGAAATCGACCCTGGCAAAGGCTATAGCACGCAAACTGCCGCTGCAGGGCGGGCAGATCTGGTATGATTTTAACGATCCGGATGCGCCGGAAGGGCGGCCTTTCCTTAACGCGCGTGAAATATTGATCCTTTCGCCCGAAACCCACAGCCAGTTTTTGCAGCAATACGCGGCTTACCATCAGGCACGCTGGCACAGCTTTGAGGCCGACGATATTCCTACCGTTTCCGATTTGTTGAACTGGCAAAACATTGTTCGACAGTCGCCCTTTGAAGTGGTTAAAATGGTAGTGGATGAGGAAGCTTATTTGCAAAAACGCAAAGAAGTAATTGATTTGTTTAAGCTTGATTATCTGCTGGATCGAAAAATCATTCATGTTTCACATGGTGAATCACGCAAGGTGTTTATTGCCCGTCTTTTAATGCACCTGCCCAGGTTATTAATCCTGGATGATCCTTACAGCGGTTTGGATCAGGAATCGCGCGAACGCCTGGCATCAGGTATTCAGGCGTTAATCGCCCGGCGCGATCCGCCGCTTTTATTTGTTACCTCGCGCCTCGAAGATATTCCGGACGGCATTAATTATTTGATGGCAGTGAAAGATAACCGGGTGTTATGCTGCGGCGACCGTGAAACCGTGTTAAAAAATGAAGCGGTTAAAGCTTCGTTTTTGGTAAAAGATAAACCGCAAAAAAGATTTGAACGTTCGAGTGTTTTTGATGCTCTGCTCAAAACATATTCGGCGGATTATGCCGAAGGTGCATTAAAAGGTGACGTCGAATTGATCCATATGCGGGATGTGTGCGTTACCTATGGAAATGTGCAGGTGTTGAAAAACATTAACTGGACGGTAAAACAGGGCGAACGGTGGGCATTATTGGGGCATAATGGCGCCGGCAAAACAACCCTGCTCAGTTTAATTCTGGCTGATAACCCCAAATCCTATGCCAATGATTTTTATTTATTCGGTCAGAAACGCGGCTCCGGTGAAAGTATCTGGGAGATAAAACAAAAAATCGGTGTGGTTTCACCCGAATTACACATCTTTTATCGCAAATCCATTTCATGTCTTGAAGCGGTTTGTTCCGGCTTTTTTGATTCGGTCGGGCTTTATAATCAATGCAGCACCGAACAAACCGAGATCGCCCGGCGTTGGTTAAAAGCCATGAATATGCAAAACCACGAACAAGACCCGTTTTATTCATTATCCACCGGCCAACAGCGACTGACCTTGCTGGCGAGGGCGTTGGTCAAAAATCCGCAGTTGCTGGTGCTGGATGAACCCTGTCAGGCGCTGGACGACGAATACCGCTTTTTTATCATTGATTTACTCGACCAGATTTGCGCTCGTACGCCCATCAGCCTGTTATTTGTGACCCATTACCGCTCCGAGATACCGGCTTCCATCACACACCAGTTAAACCTTGACCACGGTCAGGCGATTTATAACGGACCGCGAACATGAACAATCTGCCGCCCGAATTGGAAAACCGGTTAAACGCCGCCCTTATGGCGCGCGCCGACTGGACGGCATTGGCCGATCACCGCGCGGCTTTTCGCCTGTTTAACGGTTTTTATGAAGGCCAACCCGGTCTGACACTGGATATTTATGCCCGAACTTTGTTGATTTCGTATTTAAAACCACTGGATATCCCAATTGACGATATTCAGGCGTGGGCGATTAAGCTTTTACCCTGGTTGGAAAGTGTTTTATTTAAAAGCCGGGTTAGCGGGGCAGCCGGCACGGGTGTGGACAGGGTGCTGTTTGGCCGCGATCCGGATACGGAAATTTCGGAAAATGACTGCCTGTATGCCATTAATCTGAGAATGAATCAGGATGCCAGTTTTTACCTGGATACGCGCGAACTGCGTAAATGGCTTAAACAACAGTGTTCCGGGTGGTCGGTGCTTAACACTTTTGCTTATACCGGCAGTCTGGGTGTGGCGGCTTTAGCCGGGGGCGCTGCACGGGTGGTGCAGGTCGATTTGAGTAAAAAGTTTTTAGGCATGGCGCTAAATTCATGTAACCTGAACCATTTTGAAACAAAAAAAATGCGGTTGATGACTGATGATTTTTTCAGTGCCACGGCTGCGCTGAAACGCTCCGGAGAATTGTTTGACTGCGTTATTTTAGATCCGCCATTTTTCTCGAGCACGCACAAAGGCAGGGTGAACCTGGTGACGGAAAGCGGTCGTTTAATCAATAAAATTCGCCCGCTGGTTAAACATGACGGTTACCTGATAAGCATTAACAATGCCCTCTTTTTAAGTGGTGCAGATTATAAAGCCGTGTTGGACGATTTATGTCGCGACGGTTATATGGAATGGACCACAATGATGGATGTACCGCCGGATTGCTGCGGCTATCCTGAGACCATTAATCAGACTCCCCCGGCTGACCCGGCCCCATTTAATCACCCGACCAAAATTGCCATACTCAAAATAAAACGCAAGAACGCTGCGGCGATTGGACATCCGGGATAAAAAACTTGATAAATTAATTTATCACCTATATACTTGTATCCATACCCGGGTTACTTAAGCCCGTGGCTAAAGTCGTAAACAACAATATAAATCCAGATTAATCCCCTTCTAAAAATGGAATAACAATAAAGAGATGAACATAGAACAGGAAGTCTTACCATATATTTTTATATTGGCAATTGCCCTGGTTGTTTCCATTTATCTGGCGGTACACACCTGGCTGCACCGCAAAATGGCCGGTGTGAAGATTTTATCCTTGTTAATGATCACCACCTCAGTTCTCTTGATCGTGGATGTCGTTGACATGATTAATGAAGAACCCGGACTGGGAATAGGGATCAGTTTATTGGGTTTTGCCCTTTACCAGGTAATTCCGGTATTGTGGCTGCTGCTGGCTTTGCAATACAGCATTCGCGGCCGCTGGTTGCAGCGTCCGCTGGTTGTGTTGATTGCCTTTTTGCCGGCGGTAACTATATTATTAACAATCACCAACACTTTTCACAATCTGATCTGGGATTTTTCCATTGATGAAATGGGGGATTGGGGACTTTTTGCCATAATTTATAACTCGACCTATATGCTGGCGGGTTTGATTCTGTTTGTGATTTTGTTTGTGCGTGCGCCGCGACCTTACCGCTGGCAGGCCGGTCTGATGCTGTTGGGCGCGATCCTGCCGGTGTTGGGTGATTCACTGGATATTTTTTCAGATTTACCCGTTCCGCCTTCGGTTGGTTTTTTGGAACTCTTCCTGGTTATTTGTGGGGTTTGCTGGTCGTTGGGCATGATTCGTTTTTCTTCGTCCAGCATTGTGCCGGTGGCGCGAGACGCCATTATCGAAGGCATGCAGGATGCCATGCTGGTTTTTGACGCCCAACAACGATTGATGGATGCAAACCCGGCGGCGCGCCGATTGTTAAATTTGCCGGAGGATATTTTGGCTTTACCCGGTAAAAAGGTTTTTGAAAAATGGCCGGCGCTGGGCACTTTTATTAATCGAGATACGTTATCACAGTTCACCTTTGTATTGGAAGAAGGTGAACATCGCCGCTATTTTGACATGGTTGCCTCTCCATTGCTTGACCCGGCCGGCGTGAAAACCGGGCAGTTTATGACCCTGCACGATATCACCGATTTAAAACGCGTGGAAGATGAGATCCGGCAGGCCAAAGAGATTGCCGAGGAAGCCACCCGTGCAAAAAGCGCCTTTCTTGCCATGATGAGTCATGAAATACGCACACCGATGAATGCCATTATCGGCATGAGCGGTTTATTGTTGGATACTTCCTTAACCGCCGATCAGCGTGATTTTGCCGAAACCATTCGTAACAGCGGGGATGCCTTGCTGACGATTATTAATGACATTCTCGATTTTTCAAAGATCGAGGCCGGCAAGATGGACCTTGAATCACAGCCGTTTTATTTAAATGAATGTGTGGAAAACTCTCTTGACCTGGTGAAAATTATCGCTGCTGAAAAGGGTTTGGACCTGGCCTATCATATCGAAACGGGCACGCCAAATTTATTGAGGGGCGATGTGACGCGCCTGCGACAGGTTCTGGTTAACCTGCTCAGTAACGCGGTGAAATTTACCAAAAAAGGCGAAGTTATTATTAACGTATCCGCCCAAACGATGTCGACCGCGAACGACGCAGCTTCATATTTATTGCGTTTTTCGGTGCGTGATACCGGCATTGGCATTCCCAAAGAACGTTTAAACCGACTGTTCCAGGCATTCAGCCAGGTGGATTCATCAACGTCGCGCAAATTTGGCGGAACCGGTCTGGGGCTGGCGGTCAGTAAACGCCTGGTAGAAATGATGGGCGGTGAGATGTGGGTTGAATCCCCGGCGGTGATTGACGAAATGAGCGACCCACAGACCCCCGGATCGATATTTTATTTCACTATTCAGGCAGAAGCCCTGCTCGATGATAAACCGCGCGCTCACCAGTTAACCGGACAGCCCGATTTGCAAGGCAAAAAAGTATTAATTGTCGATGATAATGAAGCCAATCGACGTATCTTAAGTTTGCAGTGTAAAAATTGGGGAATGCAGGTAGACGAATTTGCTTCCGCTGCTGACGTTTTATCCCGAATGCAAAAAGACGGTGAAATAGACCTGGCGCTGGTGGATATGCAAATGCCGGAAATGGATGGTTTGGAATTGGCAGGGCGTATACACAGCCTGCCGCAGTATCAACAATTACCCATTTTGATCCTTTCATCCACCGGGCCGCGGGATGGTCTGCCCAAAGATATTCACTCTGTTCATTGGGTCAATAAACCGGTGAAACCTTCCGCTTTGTTTGATATATTGATGACTGTTTTTGGAGTGCAACAATCGAGCGTATCTCATGTACAATTAAATCGGGTAACCGAGGGCGTCAAAATGGCCGAGCGTCATCCCCTGCGGATTCTGCTGGCTGAGGATAACACGGTTAATCAGAAATTGGCTCTTCGACTGTTGTCGCAAATGGGCTACCGCGCCGATCTGGCATCAAACGGGCAGGAAGTGATTCAAGCTTTGGAACGCCAACCTTATGACGTGGTTTTAATGGATGTTCAGATGCCTGAAATGGACGGCCTGGAGGCTTCCAGGGTCATCTGCGCACATTGGGATTGTGAAAAACGGCCGCGGATTGTTGCCATGACAGCCAATGCCATGCAGGGTGACCGTGAGGCCTGTCTGGCTGCCGGAATGGACGATTACATCAGCAAACCAATTCGAGTTGAAGAGCTGGTTGTTGCTCTTGAAAAGTGTACAGTCGTGGCGATTTAGCCACCTAAAGGTGGCAGACTGCAGCAGCGGACGGATTATATTAAAAGGAGGTTTGTTATGAGCAGTGGATTAATTGATATGGAAATCTTTAACCGTTTTCTCGAATCGGTTAATGGGGATATCAGTTTTTTGGATGAGATGCTTGAAACGTATTTTAACGATTCGCCGCGTCAAATTGATGAAATGAAAACTGCCTTAAAAGCCGCCAATAACGATGATTTAACGCGCGCCGCGCACAGTTTAAAAGCCAATAGTGCCGTATTTGGCGCAGGCGAACTGGCAAATATTTGTCGAGAGCTTGAGGTGACTGCCAGAAATGGGATTGTAAATGCCGCTGATGTTGTGGCGCGTATCGAACGCATTGAGGAAGTTTATCAAAAGGTCATGGACGCCCTGAAAAATATCAGGGCCGGAATGTAACGATACCATTCAACCATAAATGCTAAAAAATAATAAAGAAGAGGCTGCCTGTCAGGCAGCCTCTTTACGAATTACTTCTAAACGATCTTTGAACTATTTGTAGAGCAGAGGAGCGATGGTAGCGTCATCAATGTTGGTTTTGTCGTACCAGTGGAAACCGGTATCAATGGTCTTGGGCAGACTTTCGCCTTTGACGGCTTTGACTGCTGCTTCAACGCATTTGTAACCAATGCCGATGGGATCCTGGGTGATGGCTCCGGCTTCGGTGCCGGCGCGGATGGCATCCATTTGCTGTTGGCCGGAATCGTAGCCGATCACAACAATCTTGCCTTCCATCTTTAATTCTTTGACGGCATTCAGAACGCCGATAATTGAACCTTCATTGGCGCCGAAATAACCTTTCAGGTCGGGGTTGGCCTGGATCACGGCTTTGGCAATATCGGTTGATTTCAACTGGTCGCCAGCGCCATACTGCGGGGTCAACACTTCGATTTTGGGATATTTGGCTTTCATTTGATCAACAAAGCCTTTTACGCGGTCGATGCCGGTGCGGCTGGTCTGATCGTGAGCGATCACGGCGACTTTGCCTTCACCACCCACTAATTCGGCCATTTTATCGGCGGCCATAGCGGCGGCGGCGATATTATCGGTCGCGGCGGTGGTTACGGGGATATCACTGTCAACACCGGAGTCAAAACCGATCACGGGGATATTGGCAGCTTTGGCTTTTTCAAGCAGAGGAATAGCAGCTTTGGAGTCAACAGCGGCGAAGCAGACGGCGGCGGGTTTTTTATCCAGGGCGGTCTGTAACATTTCCATTTGTTTGTCGACCATTGCTTCGGATTCGGGGCCTTCAAAGGTGATTTCAACATTTAAATCTTTGGCGGCCTTTTCAGAACCGGCTTTTACAGCCTGCCAGAATTGGTGTTGGAAACCTTTGGAAATGACCGGAATATACATTTTTCCTTCAGCGGCAGGTGCGGCGGCGGCGGGGGCAGCCGGAGCGGCCGGGGCAGGGGCAGGCGCACAACCTGCTAACATGGCAACAACAAGTAACACACCCAAAAGGGTTGTAAACAGCTTATTGATCTTCATAACAAATCTCCTCTTAGTAGTTTTATTTGAACATCAAACATATTTGGTCGCCGGTGATTGATCCGGCTGTTTGAAAGGGTTGATATTTTTCTCCCGACTGCTCACCTCCTTTCAGCTTAAGCTGTTATGTTTTTACCGGTAATTATTTTCTCCAATGTTTATTTATGACGCTCTATTGGTAGAGCAAAGTCCTTATGGATTATTTCTGGCGGCGACGAATGATATCGAGATAGACGGCCAGAATAACGATAGCACCGGTCACAACGGTCTGCCATTCCTGCGGAACCGACATGATGCGCAGACCATTGTTAAGCGTGCTGATGATAAATGCACCAATGATGGTGCCGAGCATGGTGCCTTCACCGCCGCTTAATGAAGTACCGCCGATGACGGCCGCGGCGATGGCATCCAGTTCATAACCCTGCCCCAGAGCCGGTTGTGCCGAATTAAGACGTGAAGCCATGATGACGCCGGCCAGGCCGCAGTATAAACCGCATAAACCATAAATGGCGATTTTCCACACATCCACATTGACGCCTGAAAGACGCGTGGCTTCTTCGTTGCTGCCCAGTGCAAAATTGTAGCGCCCCAGGATGGTTTTGCTTAAGACCAGGCTGGCCACAATGGCGGCGGCAAACATAATTAATACGCCGTTGGGAATGTCAAAACCGGGAATTATTGCGCCCAAAACGGAACCCATGGCGATTTGATTAAAAACCGGGGTGTCGCTGAAATAAATCGGTTTTAATCCTGAAATCACCAGCGAAAGACCTTTTGAAATATTTAACATACCCAGGGTGGCAATAAAGGGCGGAATTTTAAGCTTGGCAATCAAAACGCCGTTAACCAGGCCGGCCATAGCGCCGGTGATCAAACCGGCTAGAATGCCCAGCGGTACGGGTAACTGCCAGAAAGTGATGAATACACCGCTCATCACGGCCGACAGCGTCATGACCGTACCAATGGAGAGGTCGATACCGCTGGTGATGATAACAAAAGTCACACCCAGGGCCAGAATGCCGTTGACGGATGTGGCGATCAAGATGCCGACCACGTTTTCAAATTTAAAAAAGTTGGGTGATGCAATGGAAAAACCGATGAATAAAACAATCAGGGCGCCAAATGCCAGCAGGCGCTGCATGGCATCTGATTTAATGAGGGATTTCTTTTGGGTGGTTTCAGATTTCATCATTTAACACGTCCGTTTATCTTAATTTTGGGCATACGCCGGAGTTACTGCCGTATCGTTCACGATGCCACCGCGCATGGTGGCGTATTTCATAATACTTTCCTGAGTCGCTTCGGTATGATTTAATACCCCCGTAATTTGACCCTCACACATCACCACAACACGATGGCTCATGCGTAATATTTCGGGAAGTTCCGAAGAGATCATGATGATGGCTTTGCCTTGCCTGGCAAGATCATTTAATAAACGATAAATTTCACTTTTTGCGCCAACATCAATGCCACGCGTGGGCTCATCAAAGATCAATACTTTTGTGTCTCTGGCCAGCCATTTACCAATGACCAATTTTTGCTGGTTGCCGCCCGACAGGTTTTTAGCCAGTTGTTGCAAACCGGGCGTTTTAATTGAAAGGGCGCTGACAAAATGTTCAGCAATCGAACGTGTTTTATTTCCATCCACCCAGCCGAAAAAGTGACGCACTTTATTAAAAGAGGCCAGGATGATGTTGTTTTCAACCGACATGCCGACGGCCAATCCGTAACGTTTGCGATCTTCGGAGAGGTAGGCAATGCCGTGATTAACGGCGTCACAGGGGGTTTTAATAACGACCTTTTTCCCCTCAATGAAGATTTCACCTGTGTCATACGAATCTGCCCCAAAAATGGCGCGGGCCACTTCGGTGCGCCCTGCACCCACCAGGCCTGAAAAACCTAAAATTTCGCCACGTTTTAACTGGAAACTGACATCTTTAATCAAACTGCCGCGGTTCAGGTTTTTAACCTCAAGCACAATATCCGTGGAAGGTGTTTCGGGAACTTCAGGCGAGGATTCAAAACTGGTGCGTCCGACCATCATGGTGACAATCTGGGCTATGTGCGCATCTTTGGTTAATACGGTGTTGATATAATGACCATCCCGCATAACGGTAATGCGGTCGGAAATTTGTTTTAACTCTTCCAGACGGTGAGAAATATGCACGACACCCACACCCCGGCTGCGCAAATCTCGCGTAAGACGGAAAAGTTCATCAATTTCTGCCTCGGTTAAGGCGGCGGTGGGTTCATCCATAATCAACACTTCAGCGTTATATGAAAGCGCTTTGGCAATTTCAACCATTTGTTGTTTGGCGACCGTTAAATCGGCCACTTTAACACGCGGATCAAGTTTGAGGTGCATCATTTCAAACAGGTCCTGGGTTTTCTGGTTGATGGATTTTTCGTCCAGAATAAATTTTAGACCGCTTTTGGCTTCACGGCCGATAAAGATATTCTGGGCAACCGTCAGATGCGGCATTAAATTGAGTTCCTGGTGAATGATGCTGATGCCCAGGTGTTGGGCGGCGCGCGGGTTGGGAATATCAACTTCCTTGCCTTTGTAATGGATTGTACCGGCGTCCTTGGTGTAAACACCGGCCAACACTTTCATCAAGGTTGATTTTCCCGCACCGTTTTCGCCAACCAGAGCATGGACTTCGCCGGAACGTAATTCAAATTTGCAGTCGCTTAGCGCATTAACGCCTGGGAAGGTTTTATAAATTCCTTCCATTGAGACTAATACTTCATCCATGTACTGTCCTCTGCATAGAAAAAATAATTTGATCTTACTGATGTCTGGGGGATAATGGTATCGGTATCATGTTATCGATACCAGATTAGCATATTCCAATATGAAAGTCAATAGGGAATTTAACTTTTAAACACTAAATTATGCTATTAACAACAAAATGCAACAATAAATATACAATTATCCACAATAATAAACATCGTGTTGGATGTCGTCAAAATGAACATGAATGGATTTTGATAGGATTAAAATACGGAAAAATGAATGGAATGGGGAAAAAATTGCTGGAAAGCGTTTTGTTTTTTGGATAATTGAACCGTAATGCAAGTATTTTTGACGCCGGGAAATGATTCTATTCCTTTTTGCCTCGGCGAAAAACGGACAGTATCAGAGAATTTATTCCTCCGGGTGGGGATAATGATTTGGATTAGTTAATTGTTTATATTTTAAAAATAAACAATAATTCGTTATGAATTTTGTTGAAATGTACTAAAAAGCTCTGTTTAACGCCAAAAATAAAGAAATGCCTATTGACATTGATTTTTTTTAATGCTAACATGGTATCGTTACCACAATTATTGTGGTAATGACGAAAGCAGGACTTTATCCACACCAATTTTTGTAACAAGAATGGATAAACAGTGACCACTATTCATGATGTTGCCAAAAGAGCCGGGGTTGCACCCATTACGGTTTCCCGGGTAATCAATAATACCGGGTATATCAGTCCTGAAACACGTCAGATTGTTAATAAAGCGATTGCCGAACTGGGCTATGTGCCCAATGTTCTGGCGCGCAGTTTGCGCTCAAAACGCACCAATACCATTGCCCTGGTTTTGACCGATATCACCAACCCATTTTTCACGATTATGGCGCGCGGGGTAGAAGATACGGCCAGTGACGCCGGTTTTAATGTCATCTTCTGCAACACGGATGAATCGGAAGAAAAAGAAAAAAAGTATATTCAACTTTTATTACAAAAACAGGTGGATGGTATTTTACTGGTTCCGGCCAAAAGCACATCAAAATCGGTCGATTATGTTCAGGAACGAGATATTCCCGTGGTGGTGCTGGACCGGCGGGTTTCAAATAACCTCGTGGATGTCGTGCGCTGTGATTCGGAGGGCGGGGCGTATCAATTGGTTAAATTGCTGATCGATCTCGGACACCGCCGAATTGCCTTGTTAAATGGCTCAGTGGATGTATCCACCTCTGAAGATCGACTGAGTGGTTATAAACGCGCCATGCAAGAAGCGGGAGCCGAAGCGGAAGAACTATATTATTATGGCACGTTTACACAGGCCAGCGGTTATGAACTGGCCCGGCGGGTCATGGCCCAGACACCGCGCCCAACGGCCATTTTTGCGGCGAATAACCTGATTGCCATCGGGGCGTTATGGGCTTTACAAGAAATGGGATTAAAAGTTCCTGAAGAAATAGCCGTGGTCAGTTTTGATGATCTGCCGCAAAGCCTGGTCGCCTACCCTTTCCTCACGGTAGCCACCCAACCGGCTTATGAAATGAGTAAAAAAGCGACGGATTTGTTAATAGCACGTCTGAATGACAAAGCGCCTGACGACCAATGTCAGAATATTGTATTACCTGTGGAACTCATTGTACGTTCATCCAGTGGCAAAGTTGTTTCATAATTTATCTAGCCTATAAAATATAGTTAACAAGAAGGTCTGATTTTATGATAAAATGGTAACGTTACCATACGTATTTCAAAAAAAATCTATAGACTGGATTTGGAGGCAAAAATGAAAAAACAATTAACGGCTGCAACTTACCCCGGACGAAATAAGGACGATTTAATCGTAGTTGCCGGAGCGGGAGGTTTTATTGGCGGTTCCCTGGTGCGTTATTTTCATAATCAGGGTTTTACGCGCATTCGCGCTCTGGATCGTAAACCGTTACCGCACTGGTATCCTCGGGTTTCAGGTGTTGAAAGTTTAAACCTTGATTTGCGTGAAAAAGAACATGCAATTAAAGCGGTTGAAGGTGCTGTTGAAGTTTATAACCTGGCAGCCGATATGGGCGGCATGGGTTTTATTGAACGTAACCGGGTGGCCTGTCTGCGCAGTATTTTGATTAATACACACCTGATTGACGCGGCCTGGAAGGCGGGCGTGGATCGATATTTCTTCGCTTCTTCAGCCTGTGCTTATAACATTACCCTGCAGCAAGACCCCCATGTGCGCGCTTTAAAAGAATCGGATGCTTACCCGGCTATGGCCGAAAGAGGGTACGGGTGGGAAAAACTGATGTCGGAAATGTTCTGCCAGGAATATACCGCCGAACGCGGTTTAAAAACGGCCATTGCTCGTTTTCACAATGTTTATGGCCCCAACGGCACCTGGGATGGCGGGCGCGAAAAAGCCCCGGCAGCCATTTGCCGCAAGGTGATTGAAGCCAAAGAATCAGGCAAACATGAAATTGAAATCTGGGGCGACGGCAAACAAACCCGCAGTTTTATGTATATTGATGACTGCACCAAAGGCATCGATATGATCATGCACAGCGATGATTTGATTGCCACCCCCATCAACCTGGGCACCAGCGAACTGATTTCGATCAACGACCTGGTGAGCATGGCTGAATCGATCGGCGGCATCAAACTTAACCGCTCTTATGATCTGGATGCCCCGCGCGGGGTGGCCGGACGAAACAGTGATAATACCTTTATCAAACAAATGTTGGATTGGGAACCTTCGACGCCTTTACGCGAAGGGCTTGAAAAAACTTATCGTTGGATCGAGCAGCAATTTGCCGATCGTAAAGCCGGCAAACATACCGTTCGTGATATTGATTAATAAATCTGATGATGGAAACCAGGCTCGTTATCGACAAAAACACCCTGCCGGATATCACCCATGTGACCGGTGCCATTCCCTATCGAATGGCGCTGGCGGGCGGGTGGATTGATCAGCCTTTTATTTCCCGGTTTAATCCCACTTCGCCCGGTTCAATGGTGGTTGTCGCTCTGGAGCCTGTTTTTCGTTTTATGGATCGTTGTGGCATGGCCACCAGCACGCGGCGGGTTGCCATGCAGCACTGGCAGGGCCGGCTTCCGCAGGGAGACCCAGCGAACCTGGTGCGTGAATTGTATGCCTCAGAAAATAAAAACAGGCTTGAACCTTCCGGTTCGCAGGATATGGCCGGTTTAATCTATCCGGGAATTAATCGTTTGGATTATGCCATTGATTTTGACGGGGGGTATTTCCCGGCGCATGTTGAGTCAAACAATGATCCATTTATTGCGCGTTGGTTGGAAGAGGTTATTTACTGCCTGCCGGTTAATCAGCGCCCGGATGGATATAACCCGCTGGGTATTAAAAATCTGGATGTTGAATGGATTCGCCGGCTGGGGCAGAGCGGCAAAGATTGTTATGATGCCATCCTGCACAGGGATCTTTTTGGTCTGGGGGCTTCCATGAATGAGTGTATGTTATGTTGGGAGGCGATTCTGCCAAACACGGTACGCCACCCGACCATTAACATCGATTTGCTGGAAATATTGGGATATTATCAGGCACATTATGCGGGGGCCATGTATTCTGGCTGCGGCGGTGGATATTTGTTTGTGGTCTCGCAGGAAGAAGTGCCGGGTGCATTTAAAGTTAAGGTACGGATTAACCAATAGCGGGTAAAATATCAAGGACAGGATTAAAAAATGCCGATTTTTCAGAATAATGCCAAAATAATGATCACTGGTGGTTTTGATAATGTCAGATCACCGCATATCCGATTTTTACACGAGGCATCACGTCTGGGAGGTTTGCATGTTTTTTTGTGGTCTGATGACCTGTTAAGATCTGTTCATGGTATTTCACCAAAATTTTCTGAGGCGGAACGGGTTTATTTTCTGGAATCGAATCGTTATGTGAAGCATGTATCGCTTATCCATCGTTTGGATGAGGCTACCGGCTTGCCGCATTTTGACTCGGAACCTCCTTTTCCCATAACCTGGGTGGTTAATGAGGAACAGGCCAGAGAATCCCAAAAGACTTTTTGCACCCAAAACGGGTATGGGTATCGGGTTTTGACGGCCGGTGATTTATCCGGTTTTCCGTTGGACAACCCGCACACTCTGCCCGAAAAGGGCAGCCAGAAACGTGTGGTTGTGACCGGCTGTTATGATTGGATGCATTCAGGGCATGTGCGATTTTTTGAAGAAGCATCAGCTTTTGGTGAATTGTTTGTCGTGGTAGGCCATGATGCCAATCTTCGCTTGTTAAAAGGCGAGGGTCATCCGCTTTTCCCCGAAAATGAACGCCGCTATCTGGTGCAATCGGTACGTTTTGTAACACGAGCGTTGATTTCTTCGGGGCAGGGTTGGATGGATGCCGAACCGGAAATTGAGCGAATCAGACCGGATTATTATGTTGTTAATGACGATGGCGATAAACCTGAAAAATCTGAATTTTGTGCCAGACACCAGATTGAATATAAGGTTTTAAAACGCCTACCCAAACCCGGCCTGCCGCGCAGAGAAAGTACGGTTTTGCGTGGCTTTTAGCCCAAAAGAAATGGAGACAGATATGTATTACGCCCTGATTATGGCTGGAGGAAGCGGAACACGTTTATGGCCGCTTAGCCGCCAACACCGACCCAAACAATCGCTTAAACTGGTAGGAGACCGCACCATGTTCCAACAGGCTGTCGACCGCCTCGATCCGCTGTTTAAAGCGCAGCAGATCACGGTGGTCACCCGCAGTGAGCATGTGGAAATTTTGCAGTCACAAACGCCCGATCTTCCGGTGTCTAATTTCATTGTCGAACCGGAAGGGCGCGGCACAGCTCCGGCCATTGGCCTGGCAGCTATTCATTTGCGCCACAAAGATCCGCAGGCTGTCATGGCCGTCCTGACTGCCGACCATTATATTTCAAGAACAGCCGAATTTCGCCAGACACTGGATACGGCCGCCCGCCTGGCGGCTGACGGGCACCTGGTGACTCTGGGCATTACCCCTTCTTATCCTTCAACCGGTTATGGTTATATTAAACAGGGGCAGCAACTGGGCACGGTCAATCACCAGCCGGTTTATTATGTCGAACGTTTCACCGAAAAACCGGATGCCGATACTGCGCGTCAAATGATCGAAAGCGGTTTGTATTCCTGGAACAGCGGGATGTTTATCTGGCGGGTGGACCGCATTCTGGCCGAGTTTGAACGTCAGATGCCTGAACTATATACCCGGTTAATCAAAATTGAAGCCGCTTTGAAAGACGGAACTTATCAACAGGTAATTGATGAAATCTGGCCGACGGTGCACAAACAGACCATCGATTACGGCATTATGGAACAAGCTGCCGATGTGGTGGTTTTGCCGGTGGAAATTGGTTGGAGTGATGTGGGCAGTTGGGGCAGTTTACTCGATTTATTGCCGAAAAATGAAAAGGGCAATATTCTGGTGGGGCCTCATCTGGATATTGACACCCGGAACAGCATGATCATCGGTGAAAAACGCCTGGTAGCGACCATTGGGGTTGAAAACCTGGTAATTGTGGATACAGAAGATGCTTTGTTAATCTGCCCCAGGGAACGCGAGCAGGATGTGAAACTGGTGGTGGATTGGTTAAATAAAAACAAACGCGGCGATTTACTCTAATTGCCATAAAAAGAGAGGAGATGTCAGATGTTACGGAATGGAATTCTTAACCCGCAAATAAATTCATTGCTGGCGCGCGTGCGGCATACCAATTTATTGGTGATTTCAGACCGGGGCTTCCCCTACTGGCCGATGATTGAAACGGTGGATATATCCCTGGTGGATGGCGTGCCCACCGTTTTGCAGGTGCTGGAAGCCATTCGTCCCAATTTTGACATCTGTGAAATCTTTATGGCGCAAGAGTTTAGAGATGAAAATTCACCTGAGGTCCAACAAAAATTCCTGAACAGCATGCACGGCATTCCGGTAACTTTTGAGGCCCATGTGGATATGAAAAAACGCGTACCGGGGGCCATCGGGTTAATTCGAACCGGTGATATCACCCAGTATGCCAATATGGTTTTAATGTCAGGGAGAGTATAACAATGGAGCGGAGTCGGTTGTAACCAGTCGGATGTCTTTGCCTCGAAACGAAACCTCAAACGGCCTTTGTTTCGGGGAAAGTTACTTAACGTCAAACTGGATTTATAAAAATATCAGTTTTAAAAGGAGGAAGAGCTCGTATGAAAACTTCAAATGATGGTGCTCAAAATCGCTGGGTCGGATCTTTTCCCAAAATAGGCATCCGCCCGACAATTGATGGACGGCGTCGCGGCGTTCGTGAAAGCCTTGAAGACCAGACGATGAAACTGGCGCGTATGACGGTGGATCTTTTAACTGCCAATTTGCGCTACCCCGACGGTTCAGCGGTGCAGTGCGTGATTGCAGACACCTGTATTGGCGGCGTCGCCGAAGCAGCACAGTGTGCCGAGAAGTTTGCTCGCGAGGGTGTGGGCCTTTCCATTACCGTTACTCCTTGCTGGTGTTATGGCTCCGAAACGATGGATATGGACCCCCTGATTCCCAAGGCGGTCTGGGGTTTTAATGGCACCGAACGCCCCGGTGCGGTTTACCTGGCGGCAGTTCTGGCTGCCCACAACCAGAAAGGTCTGCCGGCGTTTTCAATTTACGGGCATGATGTGCAAGAAGCCAGCGACGCCTTTATTCCGGCCGACGTGCAGGAAAAATTATTGCGTTTTGCCCGTGCCGGTCTGGCGGTCGCTTTGATGCGCGGCAAATCTTACCTCTCCATGGGGGGTACCTCCATGGGCATTGCCGGCTCCATTGTGGATCAACCCTTCTTTGAAAGTTATCTGGGCATGCGCGTCGAAAGCATTGATATGACCGAATTTACCCGGCGTATCGATGAAGGTATTTATGACCCCGAAGAATATAAAAAAGCACTGGAATGGACCAAAGCTCACTGCAAGGAAGGCCGTGATTATAACGCATCCGACAACCAGCACAGCCGCGCCCAAAAGGATAAAGATTGGGAAACGGTGGTGAAAATGACCATGATCGGCCGCGACCTGATGGTGGGCAACCCGCGTCTGGCTGAATTGGGTTTCGGCGAAGAAGCCCTGGGGCATAACGCCATTGTGAGCGGTTTTCAAGGCCAACGCCAGT
>JAJTBH010000400.1 GCA_021287005.1 Anaerolineae bacterium | reverse complement strand
ATAATTATTATCCGACGCCTTTTTTTGCCTTTATTCCTTCAAAAAGCGTGATTAAACGACGTGATTTAATCAAACTCCGTCGTACAAGGGGAGTTATACGACGATATTTTTATATTTCATTTTGTCCTGAAATACAAAAGACTATTCCGGCAAGACCAAATGATAGACATCATTGTTGTCTTTTTTAGTGTTCCAAACCAGGTGAATTTTGTTTTTCTGATCCACAGCCATCTTGATTGACTCGATGTCTGTATACTCAACGGGTATTGTTGCCGCCTGGTTCCAGGTGTTTTCATCAAGCTGGTAATAATTTACGATACCTTCAGACGAATCCCAGGCAATATGAATCAGACCGTTTCTGTCGCTGATCATATTTATAAAACGGCCTCCTGATATTTTTGGAAAGTTCAGAGAATAAGTTTGCCAATCATTATCTTCCGACCATTTGTAAAATAATAAATCATCTGCATAAGTTTCAACGATAAGTACGATTTCGTCAGCTCCATTTAATGTCACATTAAATTTTGGGTAAAATTTTTCTTCTATTGGAACGTATTTTATATCACTCCAGGTCTCCCCATCATCTTTTGAGTAACGATGTGCAATATTATCAGGGTTGCCCGAGCTTCTCCATAAAACATGGTAATACCCTTTACCGTCAATCAGAAAATGCGGATCAAAGGTGCCTTTATATCCGTCTGATATCCGATTGTTATCAGAGTCAAAATAAATATCTCCCCCGACAGTATCATTGAATACAAATTCCATCTTTCCTTGAGGTGAATATTGAATTTGTAAGTTGTAAAGAGATTTGTTTGTAATCGCTTGCGGAGTTGAGGCCGGCACTCCTTCAAAGCAGGTCAGGTAATTTAGAGACCTCGTTGTAGACGAGAATGCTCCAAAAGTTGCACAAACTTGTCCCTGAGTATTATGGATTAGTTCAAGATAGTCCGGATACCGGTACCCCTCAGTGAGCGGTTGAGGGTCGTTCCAGGTACCATCCGGGCTGATGGCAACATGATAGTAGCCGCGTTCATCCGGGTTGTAATCGTCCTGCCAGACAATATGGGTAAATCCTTGCGCATCTACAGCAATTTCTGGTCCCACTGATCTGCCCGGATTGTTGGATACGTTGGTGATACCAAGCTGGGCCAAAGATGGAGTGGCAGTGTAGGTTGGCATAATGACCGGATCCAGAGATGTAACTTGCATCTGCCGGGTCGGTTCTTCCTTTGGTTGAACAGTTTTTACCTCATCGCCGTGCGCAAAATGCGGCAGTGTAGCTTGTTCTGCGACTTTGTTGCCATTCTCTGTTGCTGTTGTAGAAATACCTTGTTCTGAATCCAAAGGCACATTCAGGAGAGTTTTTGCACTTGTATTACCCAAAGACCAGAGAACGATAATGACTATCAAGGCAGTTATTACCAGAGCGATTGCACTCCACACCAATCTTATTTTGGAGGTTTTTTGTGTTTGTTGAACCGCATTATCAGCTTGCTGGGTCGCCTCACTTATTGATTTTTTCGCTAATTCATTAACAACAGCATCTTGTAGTTTTTTGACCATCAAAGCAGCGGTTGCAAAACGGTCGTCGGGATTTTTGGCAAGCGCCTTAAGCGTAATGGCTTCAACCGATTCGGGAATGGACGGATTTAATGCCGAAGGGGGAATCAAAGGGTCGGATATGTGTTTAATAATAATGGCCGCCGGTGTTTCTGCATCATAGGGGGGCTTTCCGGTAAGCATCTGATAGAGGACAACCCCAAGAGCATAAATATCGCTGCGGGCATCGACTGCCTTGCCCTGCCCCTGTTCGGGCGCCATATAGACGGGGGTGCCCAGGGCTTCACCACTTTGCGTCAAACGTGTGGTGCCCTCCAACAACCTGGCAATACCGAAATCCGCCAGCATGCAATTGCCGCGTTCATCAATCAAAATATTCGAAGGCTTAACATCGCGGTGAACGATATTGCGCGAATGGGCATAATCAAGCGCATCGCCAATCTGAGCGATGACCTTGTTGACCAGTTCCAGGCTCAGCGGGCGCCCGGTCATGATCTCTTTTAAAGTTCCACCCTGAAGCAGCGGCATAACCAGATAAGTGTAACCTTCGGATTCGCCGAAATCGAAAACCGGCAAAATGTGAGGATGTTGAAGTTTGGCCAGCGTCCGCGCTTCCTGGTTGAAGCGGGCGGTAAAAGTGGGGTCGTCTGCGTACTGGCGTGGGAGAATCTTTACGGCCACAAAACGGTCCATGCTGGGCTGGTAGGCTTTATAAACTGATGCCATACCCCCTTGTCCCAGTGGGGCCAGCAGTTGGTATTGGCCAAATTGTTTGCCGGTCAAATTTTCCATGGTTATACCTCGTTTGATGTCTATTTTAGAGAGACACGGATGTCTTTGAGTTCGTCTTCTTGAGGGTGGCAATGATATTATACGACACAATATCATTGCCACTTTTGTTAAAAGGACTGTTAATCCGTTTCCCTATCCTCTTCTTCCGGAGAAATGTCTTCCTGATTATCACTTCCATTTTCCAGGCTGATAATACCCGGACGGAATCTCTGATATTCCTTTTCCACCCTGAGCAGATCTGGAACCAGTCCTTTGCGGCCGGATCCCAGAATCATCAAAAATTCCTGGGCGCGGGTCATCGCCACATACATTAAACGTTTTTCATCGATTTCTTCATCGTCTTTATAGTAACCTTTGACAAAAGTTTCTGCTCCCAGAATGATCACAACCGGGCTGTCCATTCCCTTGGCAGAATGGATGGAGGAAATCTTAACCGAATCTTCTTCCCAGTCGAAGCTTGATTTTGAATGACCGTTTTGAGTGATCCAGGTATGTGGAATATGATTAAGGCTCAAACGATTGCGCAGTTCATCAACGATTGCAAAATTGCTGTGGGGCGCTATTTTGCTGCGATAAAGCACCAGTACATTGCGTGGAGAATATCCCCCGGCAATCATCTTCTGAATCAGGTTTATGGCCTCATCGATCTGAGCATTCATGTCTTTGCACAATTGGAATTGTGGGTCAAAACCGCTTTTTAAAGAAAAATGTAATTGGCCTTTACGTTCGTTGATATATGAAGCCACATCTCCTTGTAATAGAGCCGAATA
This sequence comes from Anaerolineae bacterium, assembly GCA_021287005.1. Taxonomy (GTDB): domain Bacteria; phylum Chloroflexota; class Anaerolineae; order Anaerolineales; family Anaerolineaceae; genus JAJTBH01. The sequence continues at coordinate 347 of JAJTBH010000400.1, read as the reverse complement.
AGCCCATACGCGGGCCGAATTACGGTAAATGGTTTTTAGTATTTTTGAATGCCCTCTCATGGGAATATTTAATGATTTCCAAGTGAAATCACGCCCCGGGAATATTCGCTGCGCATCATCGGTTGCCACCAGAAAATTGCGTTCATTGCGTTCGCCCTTAATGAATTTATTGAATATCATCTCAATCCATTCCTTGCGAAAATCCTGGGCTTCGTCAATAAAAACCGCATCGTATTTTTCCGATTCTCCAATAGCGTGAAGTCCCAGCACCAGGGTGATTTCATTGTCGTCATCATATTTATCCAGGCCGCCATTCAGACGAGAGATATATCCGCCCAGATGGGTGA
>JAJTBH010000399.1 GCA_021287005.1 Anaerolineae bacterium | reverse complement strand
CAACACTGTTGGGGTCAATTTGTTCAATCACTGCCGGTGAAACCATCCGTTTAAACAACCTTTGACGTGCTTCCAGGTGTTTAATCTCGGTCAGGTCATCCATCACCACGGCTACCCCCTGCGTGGATAATTCGATGTCTTTCAAAGGCGTTAAACTGAAACGTAAATCCTTATGATGAAAGCCATCTGATTTAATACTGGCATCCAGTCCCACAATCCGGTGATCAAATTTTAAAACCCGCTCCAGATATGGGTCTAAAAGCTCTGAATAATCGGGTAATGTGACGGCCAATGGAGAACCGATTAATTCACCGGCAGATTTTTTTAAAATCTCTTCGGCTGCCCGATTACACATGACAATACATTTGTTTTTATCGAATGTAACCACGCCACTGGCAATGGATGTAAAAATATTTTCGGTGAGATTTTTTAATTCGGTAACCTCAACCAGAGTTTTTCTAACGGAATCAAATAAAGAAGCATTTTCCAAAGCTACCGCCGCCTGATTGGCAAAATCTGATAATAAATCAAGTTGTTTTTGCGAAAATAATCCGCTCCGGATGCGGTTATCCGCATAAATTACGCCGGTTAATTTCCCCTTAACGATCAGGGGAACGCACAAAATCGAACGTAAATTATAAGTCACCACACTTTCCTGTCCGGTAAATCGTGGATCATCCTGGGCATTGGTGGTCAAAACCGCCAGGCCACCGTTTACAACCCGGTTAATAATGGTTTTACTGAACGATACCTCCGAATGATCCAGCGATTCCTGTTCCCAGTTACGCGCCACTCGAATCTGCAATTCGTTGTTTTCGTCCATCAACATTAAAAATCCACGCTCCGCCTCGGTTAAACGAATAATCGTGTCCATAACCCGTTGCAAAACGTCATTAAGTTCCAGGGAAGAATTAACAATCTCTCCAATTTGCGCCAGTTCTCTTAAACTTTGCCGTTCATCCTCGATACTTGAAATGTTTTTATATACCTGGGGTAACATTAAAAACAATTGAGCAACCCCTTCATAAACCAGCGACGGAATCGCCGCAGAACGGGTTTTTGAGAGATGCTCCTGTAAAAGATTAACGGTTGAGGTCAACTGGGCAAACTTTTGGTCCAGCGCTTCAAAAGTATGTGAATTTCCACTCTCTTTTGTCATCAGATTTATTATATCTTAGAACGACTCAAACATTTTGGAAAATTTGCTTCATCATTTTTCAGGATTCAAAACTTTTCGCTCAGGCTCTTATCTATTCACTTTTATAGTGCTAAAATAGGTTAAAATAGCCTCGTTGGGACTAATCATGCAAGTTTTATGGCAAACAGAAATCGTTATTAACCTCTTTTTTCAAAGCCTTGGCACCGGGTTGTTGCCGGTAATGAAGTTCTTTTCATACCTTGGTCAGGAAGAAGTATATATATTGATCGTACCAATTCTTTACTGGTGTGTCGATCTTGATCTAGCTTTACGTTTTATTTTTGTTTTGTTGGCCAGCGCCTATTCGAATGCTATTTTAAAAATCACCTTTCATGGTGCACGCCCCTACTGGTTGGATAAAAACGTTCTGCCGTTATCCAGTGAAAAATCTTTTGGAATCCCGTCTGGCCATGCACAAAATGCCGCCAGCATCTGGGGTGTAATGGCTTGTTATTCAAAAAAGATTTTTTTCAAAATTTTATTTATTTTGTTAATATTTTTTATTGGCCTGTCAAGAATTTATCTTGGTGTGCATTTTACCAGTGATGTTATAGCCGGTTGGATTTTAGGCGGATTGCTGCTCTGGCTCGTATTAAAATTGGAGCCGGCTTTTAGATCGTGGTTTGATACAAAATCAATGAATTTTCAATTGTCTTTCTTTTGCGCCATTTCTTTTTGTATGTTATTTGCAGGTTTATTGTGGTTGAACATCCAGAGTCGCGTCCCGCTTCCCGAAGTCTGGCTTCAAAACACAGCCGCCTATTCCGATATTCAACCCGTTTCTCCTTATTTACCCAATGACATTGTTTCATTTTCCGGTATATTCCTGGGAATTATGCTTGGTTACACCTGGGTAAAACACCATATGCCATACAACCCTGCATCCGGCTCAATTCAACAAAAATCAACCCGTTTATTGGTTGGTCTGGTCGGATTGATAATCATTGTTTATGGATTTGGACCAATATTTCCATTTTCAACATCACCAGATGTCGCAGGGCTTGTCTCACGTTATTTTCGATACGCAATTCACGGGATCTGGTTAACAGGTCTTGCGCCTTTGCTTTTTGGAAAGTTAAAATTAATATAAAGACTGGAGGTAAAAAATGGGTCGATTTTTTCGTTTTATGTCGGGAGCTATTATTGGAGCCTTTGTTGGGAGCGCGGTAATCATGTTACTCGCCCCCACGTCCGGGCCGTCCTTACGGGCCAGGCTCTATCAGAACGTCAACAATTTACTCGATGAAGTAAATCGTGCCTCTTTGGAAAAAAGAGCAGAACTGGAAAAAGAGTTATCTGATTTACGCGGCAATATTCAAATCGGTTAGTTCAATAAAAAAAAGGACCTCCAGCTTAAAAATTCGCTGGGGGTCTTTTTCTTTTTAATTTTTATCCAGGCAGGTATTATTTAATCGAGATCGAATAGGGTGCTTCAGATCGCGTAAACCGGGTTGTACCGCTGACAATCAACACTGCCGGATCATTTCCTTTTAAGTCCACTTCTACATCGGCTGTTTGATCGGCAGACAGGTTAATCTTTTCTACCCTGGCATTTTTACCTTTACCCGTAATGAGGGATAATTGGTATGTCTGAGGTAAGACATTTTCTACCCGCACAAAACCCAGGGCTTCCCAGTCGGAAGCTTCATTTTCAAAATCCTCATGATAATCCAGAGCCGGTAAACTGATATCGTCCAACAAAAAACCCTCACCATTAACAGCGGCATCGGTTATATATTCAAACCGCACCATAATTTTTTGGCCGGCATATGAACTTAAATTTACGCTTTCTTTCACCCATCCGCCAGATTTACCGTTATACGCCCAACCATAACTGTTTCCGGAGGGATCTTCGTCTGAACCTTGCGGGGTTCGAATAATATTCCAGGTTTCACCATTGTCGTTTGAAACCTCTACATATACATAATCAAAATCTTTTTCAAGATCAAACCAGGTCCAATATTCAAGGTCGACTTTTCCATCTACCTGGCTCAGATCAAAAATTCGGGTCAAACGCATGTCTGATTCATCGCCTTTGTTTGACCAGAACATATATTTGCCGGAATGGGCATCCGCCGGCACCAGGCGTGTTTCCGAATTGCCCTGAAATGAAATTGTATAATTTCCCCGGCAATTAATTTCGATATAATCGGCAGCATATTGATGAACGGTCTGATTATTTAATTCAACCGGGCATTCGTCTACAACCTGTGTCGCTTCTATTTTTGGAGCGGCTTCATAATTGCTGTATTGGTAACGACCGTCTTCAACATTTGCATCGTTTAGA
>JAJTBH010000398.1 GCA_021287005.1 Anaerolineae bacterium | reverse complement strand
GCGTTTACCCGTCCAGCCCCAAAAAGCAAGCTGCATGGTTAAATTGGATGGCGCACAATTATTAAAACCGTAATGCTGGTCGACATAAGGAACTGTGTCCAGGCGGATGAGGTCAGGCAAAACCGTCGGTGTTAATGTGGGGGTTAACGTAACCGCCTCGGTCGGGGTTGGGCTTGCCGTACTTTCCGCCGCAGCCGGCGTCAGTCCTTCCAGCGTTTTTTCGACGGCTGTGGCAAGCTGTTTTTCAGGCACAAAGACTGATTTCTCAGGGGGAGCAATCATAAAATAGATCCGTCCGGTTAACTGCTCCCAACGATACGCCAGGCTTTCTCGCAGTGGTTGAACGGCCAACACGATACCCGTTAAAATTAACACCCCGGATACAACCGCCAGGATGATTTTTTGATTTTTCGACAATCGCATAAAAAAGGCTAACATGGTTACACCTCAAATTTTTTAATTCGTAAAGGACTTCTTCAATTTTTAAATAAGCAGACGAAAAAATTATACTTCCTTTTTAATAAAAGAATCAAACAAACAAAAAGGAGATGGCAAAAAAATAATGCCACCTCCCGGAACAGATTAATTTAATTAAATTAAGCCAGGTCAGCCACAGCCGTCAAGAAGCGATTTATCTCTTCCATCGAATTATAATGGGCCGCCCCAACCCGAATAAGGCCACCCTTATCTTCCAATCCCAGGCGGCGGCTTATTTCAAGAGCATAAAAGTTCCCATTCCACAGGAAGATCCCCTGTTTTCCCAATTTTTCGGCCGCTGAAGCGGGCGACATGGAATCAAGTGTAAAACTATAGGTCGGAACGCGTTCTCCCAACCGGGATTCATCCTTTAAACCATACAGAGTCAATCTGTTGATGTTTTTAAGCCCTTTGAGCAAAGCCAGGCTGATCGTTTCTTCATCCTTTCGGATCACTTCCATACCCAATTTAAGGGTCAGACGCCGGCCTGAATATCGTTTGGACAGGTCGGCTTTAAATGGATCGCCGTAGGTGTTGCCCAGCCACTCAAAATATTCAAGGGCTCCCAACACGCCTGCCATATGTTCAAAGTTTCCCGTACCGGTTTCAAACTTGCCGGGCGCGTGCACGGGGGCAGGGCGCACCTTATATGCCTCTAATTTTTCCAACAATTCTTGCCGGCCATATAAAACACCCATATGCGGGCCAAAAAATTTATACGCCGAACAAACCAGAAAATCACAATCAATATCCTGTACATCAATTAATCCATGCGGAGCAAACTGCACTGCATCGACATATACCAATGCCCCGGCAGCATGTGCCCCCTGGATGATTTGTTTAACCGGATTAATTGTACCCAACGCATTTGAAGAATAACCGACTGCCAATAAAGCCGGTTTATCGGCCAGGGCTGCCTGCATTTCTTTCAGATTTAACGTGCCGTCTTCCGGGTTAAAATCGACAAATCGTACATTTAATCCGCGATCCTCAGCCAGCATTAACCAGGGGCTGATGTTGGCGTCATGATCCAGCCGGGTTAAAACAATTGTATCTCCGGCTTTTAAAATACGTCCAATCGCGCGGCTCATACTGAAAGTCAAAGTGGTCATGTTGGCGCCAAAAATGATTTCATCCGGACTGCGGGCATTTAAAAAGTCGGCAGCCGCCAAACGTGCTTCATCTACCAGGGCATCTGATAACTGACTGGTAATAAAAGAGCCGCCGTGGTTGGCATTGCACTTCATATAATAACCGTTGATACGCTCCAGACTGGTGCGTACAATTTGAGTTCCGCCCGGATTATCCAGAAAGGCTTCAGGGCGATCCAACGCGGGAAACATTGAACGAATTTTGTCGATGTTAATAATCATGGTTAATCCGAATAGTCCTTTGAATCGTCGTCGAGATCAATTTCAATTTGTGATTCCTGAGATTTTAAGCGAATCCACAACAAAAGCATATGCCCGTCGCTGGTTTCCAGCGAACGAGCCGCCATGATGGGTGCGCGTTCTTCCAATCCCATCCGATCGCGATAATGTAAATAAATCGCCGATTGGCTTTTCCAGGCTCGATGACAGCGTTCAACCAACGCCGGTCCATTAAAGGTGCGCAGCCGGGTCATAGCCAATTCATACAGATATGGGCTTTCATTTAAACCAAGCGCCCAACCGTCTGAGACCCCCTCGAATGTAGGGGTTGGACCTTCAATAATAGTGATTTTATCGTCCATAACTTAAACTCCAATTTGAAAAATAATACCACAAATATTATGTTTGCGGGTACTCATTATCGTTCTAATAGGCAACTTAACGGTTTTGATAAAAAAAGTTTTCTGTAAAATAGAATTGGTGTACAATAATTATTATGAACCAGGATGAAATTACTTCCACTTTGTCTCACCTGCCTCTGGCAGAAATCAGGTATTTTGACAGCATTTCCTCCAGTAATGAAGAAGCCCTCACCTGGGCAAAATCCGGTGCGGCTGATTATTCTTTGGTAATTACCGACACACAAACTGCCGGACGCGGACGTCTGGGAAGAAAATGGATCACCAATCCTGATTCTGCCCTGGCATTCAGTATCATCATACACCCCCGTCCTGAAGAACAACGCATACTTCCGCTTTTTTCACCATTGGGCAGCCTGGCAGTTGCCGAAACATTATCCAAAAGATATGGTGTTGACCAGGTCAACATCAAATGGCCCAATGACGTTTTAATCCATGAGAAAAAAACCGCCGGCATCCTGGTCGAAACAACCTGGTTGGGAAATAGCGCCCAGGTCGCCGTCATCGGAATTGGCGTAAATGTAACCCCGGCTTCGGTTCCACCTCAAGATTTATTACTCTTCCCGGCTACCAGCGTGGAGTTGGAAAAAGGCAGTCCGGTAAATCGAATTGAATTACTGGGAAATATTCTCTCGGAAATCATCGCCTGGCGTGAGAAAATAACACAAAGCGAATTTCTACAAGCCTGGGATCAATACCTTGCTTTTCGCGGAAAAAACGTTCATGTTCAACAAACGGAACACTGGTCGGTCACCGGAGAACTATTGGGGATCGATAAATACGGCAACTTACGCATCCGCACCGAACTTGGTGGCGAGTTTAGCGTGGCCTTTGGCGATGTTCAACTTCGCCCGGCTGAAAAACCATAATCCCAACCCGATGGGAGGAGAAGAATCATATGTTTGACGACCTGCGAGATAACGACTCCCCATTCCTCGATGAGGAACAAAAACCGCCTCAACCACGCCAACGCCGCAGCCCAAAAAGCGAGGTTGGATTTTTAGGAATGACGGCCGCCCAGCGTTTTGTTTTATCGCTGTTAATTTTCTTTATGGTTTGCGCCTGTGGCGCATTTGTCTTAATTTTAAGTGGAAAAGTAAGCCTGCCGTTTTAAGCGTCAGGCTCTTTTTCCGCAGTCACATTTTCCGTCACAGCCGGAGCAACTTCCGCAAATATACGTGCCAGAGAGGCAACGGTATCGCCTTCGGCTACGTCCATCAT
>JAJTBH010000397.1 GCA_021287005.1 Anaerolineae bacterium | reverse complement strand
AGTGTTCGACTATCTTTGTACCCCTGTCGGTTTCAGGGCAATTTCAAGGTTGGATGAATTTATGTTCTCCGGAAATTGAATTTTTTACGGCCGAGGAAGTGAACGTATTGGATGAAATGGCATTGGATATTTCACATGCTATGGAATTTAATCAGCAGGAAATTGAACGAAAACAGGTCGAACTATCTCTGCGTCTAAGTGAAGAACGATACCGAAGCACCCTGGATAATATGATGGAAGGGGCACAAATTATTGATTTTAACTGGCATTATTTATATGTTAATACCGCCGCTGCTACGTATGGCCGGTTAAGTAGAGAGGATTTAATCGGCCATAGTGTTATGGAAAGGTATCCCGGTTTTGAGAATACGGCCATGTATGCCGTATTGGAGGCCTGTCTGACTCGCCGGATATCGGCGTTGGATGAGTTTGAATTTGTTTATCCCGATGGAGAGATCGCCTGGTTTGAATTCAGCATTCAACCCGTCCCGGAAGGGATTTTTATCCTCTCCTTGGATATTACTCAACGAAAAATTGCAGAACAAAATATTCAATATCGATTAAATGAACTTGAAGCCATTCAAAGCATTTCGGCTGCCATGCGTATGACTCAGACGTTACCTGAAGTCTTACCGATTTTTATGCAGAAAACCTTGACCCTTGTGGAGGCTGATACCGGTATACTCTGGCTTTATCATGCAGATGGAAATTTTCTCAAATCGGTTTCAGTTTTTGTTGATGGGAATGACATTTCCGAGCGTGATTTTTTGATTAAGCCCGGTCAAGGGATTACAGGGGTGGTATTTCAGACCGGGCAAAGCGAATTTCTGGATGATCTGGTCGGCGATCCGAGAACAATAGTGCTGCCGGGAATTAAGTACAAACCCGGTTCCGGAGGGGCCTTTGTTCCCATTCGCACGGACCGCGAATTGGTCGGAGTATTATTTATCGTCATTCCAATGCCCGGCAAGTTGGATTCTCAACGTAGATCGTTATTGTGTTCGCTGGCGGATATGGCTGGTAACACGATTCATCGTATGAAATTACATGATGAGACAATCCGCCATCTTGAAAGGTTAAAATCCCTTCATATAATTGACCTGGCAATCAGCAGTAATATCAATACTCCGGAAACCATGATGGTCCTGGTGGAACAGACCATTCAGCAATTAAGTGTGGATGCCGCAGATATCATGTTGTATAACTATCAAAATGAACATTTGGATTATATGTCCGGTTTAGGGTTTAAAACCGAGATGCGTCATAAAATTCACGCTTTTAGTGAGCGAGGAATTTCGAGTTATACCTCGCTGGAGAATCTAATTATTCAGAGTGTGGAACAATCTGATCTTGATGGGAAAACGCCCTTTGGCGAAGCCATGATTGCGGAAGGTTTTAAAAGTTATTACCTCGCGCCATTAATGGCCAAATCAAAGTACCTTGGAATCTTGGAAGTGTTTTCGCGAAGTAAACTAAACCCGGATGTGGAATGGTTTGAGTTTTTGGAAGCCCTGGCGGGTCAGGCAGCCATCGCATTGGATAATTCAAACCTTTTCACCAGCCTGCAACAGGCACATTATGACCTGTCTCAGGCTTATGATGAAACCATTGAAGGTTGGTCGCACGCCCTTGACCTGCGAGATAAAGAAACTGAAGGTCATACACAAAGAGTAACGGAAATAACTTTAAAGCTGGCACAATTATTCGAATTTAATGAAGATGATTTAGTCCATATCCGGCGTGGCTGTTTGTTGCATGATATTGGTAAGATGGGTGTGCCGGATTATATCTTGTTAAAACCGGGTGCTCTGACCGATGAAGAATGGGTCGTCATGCGCAAACATCCGGTTTATGCTTATGAAATGATCACCCCGATCGATTATCTTAAACCCGCGGTGGATATTCCCTACTGTCATCATGAAAAATGGGATGGCAGCGGTTACCCCCAGGGATTAAAGGAAGAAGAAATTCCATTGTCAGCCAGGATTTTTGCGATCGTCGATGTCTGGGATGCATTAACATCCGAACGCCCCTATCGCCCGGCCTGGTCAAAGGAAAAAACCATCGAGTATATTCGTGGATTAAGTGGAAAACAATTTGACCCGGAAGTCGTGCGGGTTTTTACATGGTTTATGGAAAATTGGGGGAGTAGTTTCGATATATGAGTCTGTGGATAAAAAAAATCGATTAAACGGAAAACCCCTGAATTGTATAAATCTTGATGTGGATTAGCGAAATGATGAATAACCGGGGTTTCTGCCGCTTGTTAATTGCCGGGTTGTAAGCGTGAGAATAATTTCTTCCTGGTATTTACTCACGGGCTTTTGCGGTGCGGTCGATCTTTGACCGCACCCATCCTGAGCTTAAACCTGGCAAAGCGGTGCGGTCTGCACTTTTTCCAGCCGCAGAGACTCATGTGCTACGCGCAGGTCGCTTGACCATGCACCGGGCTGGATGTTGAGTTTGTGCCGTTCAGCTTGCGTCCAACCCTTTACCTGTGAGTAGATACCTCTTCTTGAATAGAAAATTAATTCCAAAATTAACTTGACATCCCCTCTTTTTAATTGTAATATAGAACATATTATCTAATTAGCTATTGGTTTAGAACATGACACAGGAAGGTCGCCATGCCTGAAAAACTTAATCTTGCATCTTTCACAGCCCAAACTTATGCCCTGGGGCCGGGTTTACGCGCCGCCCTTTGGGTGCAGGGTTGTGTTTTAAATTGTCCTGCATGTATCGTACCTGAATGGCAGGTGAGCGTTAATAACCTGGTTGTGGATGTTAACCAGGTTTATGAATGGATCATCGAGTCTCCGGCTATTACCGGGTTAACCATTTCAGGGGGCGAGCCCATGTTGCAGGCTGCCGCCTTAAATGAGCTTATCGACCTTGTAAAGAAGGAACGTGATCTGGATATCGTCTGTTATTCCGGTTACCCATTGGAAAACTTATTAAAACAAATGATCAACAACCGCGAGATTGCCAGGTTGTTGGATAACCTGGATGTGTTAATAGATGGCCCTTACATTCAAAAATGGGATGACAACAAGGGGTTGCGCGGCAGTTCAAATCAGCGAATTCATTATCTGACGCCCCGCTTAAAATATTTTGATTTTGAAAACGCGCCCCGTACCGCGGAATTTCAGATTTTTAATCATGAAATGATTCTGGTGGGTGTTCCTCCACAAGGTGTATTGCCCGCGTTTGAAGATGTCAGTCGCCAGTTACATAATATGCGTCTGGCAGGTGCGGAGGTGTAATCATGAGCGGTAAAAAAACCAGTTTTATATCGCTTTCCCAGGAACAATATCAGACATTACATAATGCCTTTATTAAAAACCTTTTTTTTGGCGGAAACCGTGACAATGCGCAAACCAGGAACGACCAGGAATTACAAAACCGCGTGGATTATGACCGTGACCAGATATTAAATCGGGAAAAAGAATTCACGGACCTGGCTTTCGGCTTGAGCCGCCAGATTCAGGATATGGAATTACAGAG
>JAJTBH010000396.1 GCA_021287005.1 Anaerolineae bacterium | reverse complement strand
GCCGCAGGTGTTCGGCGGACGTTACGGCCTGGCCTGCAAAGAATTTACCCCCGCCATGGTTAAAGGCATTCTGGATGAACTTAAAAAAGAAAATCCGAAAGATCATTTCACCATCGGCATTAACGATGATGTCAGCCATACCAGTCTGACTTATGACAGCAGCTTTGCAATTGAGTCGCCTGAAACCATTCAATGTGTCTTTTTTGGCCTGGGCGCCGATGGCACTGTGGGTGCCAACAAAAACTCCATCAAAATCATCGGCGAAGATACCGATAATTATTCTCAGGGTTATTTCGTCTATGACTCCAAAAAATCGGGGTCGGTCACCATTTCGCATCTGCGTTTTGGCCCGAAACCGATCCGCGCGCCCTACCTGGTGGGCGAAAACAGCGCCAATTTTGTGGCTTGCCACCAGTTTTCCTTCCTCGAACGTTACGATATCTTAAAATATGCCAAACCGGGCGCCGTATTTTTGTTAAACAGTTTCTACCCGGCAGATGAGGTCTGGAATCACCTGACCGTTGAAGCGCAAAGCGCGATCATTGAGAAAAAACTGCGCTTTTATGTGATTGACGCCTACGAAGTGGCCAAATTGACCGGCATGGGAAGTTGGATCAACACCATCATGCAGACCTGTTTCTTTGCCATCAGCGGCGTTTTGCCCTCGGATGAGGCCATTCGCCAGATCAAAAAGAGCATTGAAAAAACCTACGGCAAACGCGGTCCGGCAGTGGTGCAAAAGAATTTCCAGGCTGTTGACCAGACGCTGCAAAACCTGTTTGAGGTTAAGGTTCCCGCTGCCGTTACCAGCACAATGCACTGGCGCGAAGCGGTTTCCTCAGAAGCGCCCCAATACGTGTTGGATGTGCTCAGCAAGATTATGATCTTTGAAGGCGACGATCTGCCCGTCAGCGCGCTTTCACCCGATGGCACCTATCCCTCGGCCACCACACGCTGGGAAAAACGTAATATCACCCTTGAAATTCCGGTCTGGGAGTCGGATACCTGTATTCAGTGCGGTAAATGTTCGCTGGTCTGCCCGCATGCCGCCATTCGTCAGAAGGTTTATTCCCCCGACCTGTTGTCTTCTGCGCCGCAGACTTTTAAATCGGTTCCGGCCAAATTTAAGGAATTTCCCGGCAGTGTATTCTCGGTGCAGGTATCACCCGAAGACTGCACCGGCTGTGGCCTGTGCGCCGAAATTTGCCCCGCAAAAAGCAAGAGTGAAGCCGGCAAAAAAGCGCTCAATATGGCCTCTCAGCCGCCCCTGCGCGAAAGCGAAAACAAAAACTGGGAATTCTTTATGGATATTCCCGATGTGGATCGCAGCCTGATTAATTTTGCCACCGTGAAAAATTCGCAGCTCCTGCGCCCGCTCTTTGAGTTTTCGGGCGCCTGCTCGGGCTGCGGTGAAACCCCCTATGTTAAGCTGCTTTCACAGTTATTCGGCGATCATGCCATTATCGCCAATGCCACCGGTTGTTCTTCGGTATACGGCGGCAGCCTGCCCACCACCCCCTGGGCAGTGAACGCGGATGGCAACGGCCCGGCCTGGTCCAACTCACTCTTTGAAGATAATGCCGAGTTTGGTTTTGGCATGCGCCTGACGGTGGATAAGGGCGAGCAGTTTGCCCGTGAACTGGTCAACCGCTGCGCAGCCCTGTTGGGCGAACGCCTGGTGGATGCTTTGTTAAATACCGACCAATCGAGCGAGAGCGGCTTAATCCAGCAGCGCCGGCATGTGGCTGAGATGATCCGCTGGCAGGCCAGTTAATCAGCATGGCCGACCGCCTGGTACGCAAAAGCGTCTGGATTGTGGGCGGCGACGGTTGGGCCTACGATATCGGTTACGGCGGCCTCGACCACGTGCTGGCAAGCGGCAAAAATATTAACGCACTGGTTTTGGATACCGAAGTTTATTCCAATACCGGCGGACAGGCTTCCAAATCGACCCCGCGCGCCGCTACGGCCAAATTTGCGGCCAACGGCAAAGGCCAGGCCAAAAAAGACCTGGGCATGATTGCCATGAGTTACGGAAACATTTACGTGGCGCGGGTCGCTATGGGATCCAACGACAGCCAGACCCTGCGCGCCTTTATTGAGGCGGATGCCTACCCCGGTTGTTCGTTGATCATTGCCTATTCACACTGCATTGCGCACGGCATCGATATGAGCAAGGGTATGCAGCAGCAGAAACTGGCCGTTCAATCGGGCGCATGGCCGCTCTATCGTTACAACCCGGCCCTGGTGGACGAAGGCAAAAATCCGTTAACCATCGATTCGGCTGCGCCTTCCATTCCGGTCAGTGAATATGCTTATAACGAGACCCGTTATCGCATGTTAACCCAGGCCAACGAAGAACGCGCCGAAGCGTTGATGAGCATGGCCAATGAAGATGTTCGCCGCCGTTGGGAAAAACTGGTGTGGTTATCACAACAGGATGTTAAACAGGCATAATTAAAACCAGATCAAAGGGAGGCGATGGTGTTCTTTCACCTCAAAAGGCGCAAAAAACACCATCCCTCTCTTAAAAAACTCACTGAAGCCTAACAAATTACGCTTTAAAACACATGACATATGTCACAAATTCTCAGGCTTGATCAAGTGTGCGAGCTTACAGCCGTTGACAATACAAAATTTGGTTGCTATAATCTTTACAGTTTCTCAACAATGAACAAATGATCACTGAGTTTTAGACAATTCTGGCTCCGGAGGACATAGTGGACGAAGGTACGCGCATCTTACTAAAAGTGGCACGTTTGTATTACCAGGAAGGCTTAACCCAGCAGGAAATAGCCGATAATCTCCGGTTATCTCGTCCCAAAATTTCACGTTTATTACAGCAGGCCAGAGATCAACAAATTGTTCAGATTAAAATAGTCGCTCCTTTTGAAAATTTTACCGATCTGGAAAACAAACTCGAAAAGAAATATAACCTGAAAGAAGTAATTGTCGTCAACGTCAAAGATTCCGATTCGCGTTCTTCGGTCTCGCGTGAACTGGGCATCGCCGCTGCGAAATATCTTGACCGCACGGTTCAGGACGGAGATTTAATTGGTTTTACTTGGGGCAGTTCGTTGTCGGTTTTAGCCGATTCAATTACCCCGGAAAATAAAAATAACATTCGTGTTATTCAGATGGTGGGTGGTCTGGGGGAACCCAATACGGACATTCACGCAATTGATATTGCCAAACGTGTGGCCATTGTGATGAATGCCAACCTGACACTGCTGCCGGCGCCGGGAATTGTCGGTTCGGTGGAAGTGCGTCAGATTTTGCTGGCTGATCGTTCGGTTAAACAGGCCATGGAATTGGCCCCCCAGGCAGACATCGTTTTTGTCGGTATCGGTGCTCCCGAACCCAATTCTCTTATCGTTCAGGGAAATATCATGTCGTGGGATGAAATGAAACACTTGATCGACCTGGGCGCGGTAGGCGATATTGGTTTGCACTTTTTTGATATTCAAGGCAATCAAATTTTGTCGGAGGTCGAAGATCGTGTCATAGG
>JAJTBH010000395.1 GCA_021287005.1 Anaerolineae bacterium | reverse complement strand
GAGCCCGTCTACCCAGATTGATTTTGGCATGGGTCTCGGTTTTGCCATAAAAAATGGCAGCCCGCTGCAATCGGCTTTATCGATAGCGCTCTTCCTTGTTTTGGGTTGGACGGCCATCGGCCTGTTAATTTTATCTGTCAACCAGATCACTCAAAATAATAAAACTGGGTTGTTGGCAGGTGCACTGGTTATCCTACTGGCGGTATTGGGGTCAATCTTTGGGGGCCCCATTGGCGGTCAGGGATGGGAGTCTTATTTTTTGATTCAAAACCATCTTGAATATACGCCGCTGTGGGCGCCTGTGCGTGTCATTTCAGAATCGGCATCCTGGATTTTCTGGCTGGTATGGATCTTTTTATGTGTCAGTGTGGGCTGGATCTCTGCCAGACGTTCTGATTTTTTGGCTGTGGGTTCATAGGAGATTTAAAATGGCGGACGATATTTATTCAATCTCATTAAAAAATGTCAGTAAAAAATTTGGCGAAAACCTTCTATTTAACAACTTAAACCTGGATATTCTGACCGGCAGTATAACCGGCATCAGCGGGCCGAATGGCGCCGGAAAAAGTATTTTGCTGCGATTGATCTGCGGATTGGTTAAACCGGATTCGGGTGAAATATCAGTGCTTGGGCAGAAGGTAGGTATCGATTGCGAGTTCCCGAGATACGTCGGTGCGTTAATTGATTCCCCCGGTTTATTAATGAATGCCAGTGCTGGAAAAAACCTCAAAATGCTGGCTCAAATCAGCAGTAATACGGACAATGACCGGATTAATCAAGTTTTGAATGTAGTCGGTCTGGATGTTAATGACCAACGCCCGGTGCGTTTATATTCCAATGGCATGCGCAAGCGCCTGGGAATAGCTCAAGCAATATTAGAAAAACCACAGGTTCTGATTCTGGACGAACCGACCGATGCCATCGATCAAGCCGGTTGGAAGGATGTGTATGAATACCTGATTGCCTTGAAGGATGCGGGTTGTACCATCTTGTTTTCCAGCAACAACCTGGATGAAATTTCCATCTTATGCGATCAGGCTTATATACTGAAGGATCACCGTTTGGTTCAAGCCGCTGTTTAAGGTTTAAAAGCTGCCCGGTTCACGGGCAGCTTTTAAATTTAAAAATGTATGGCAAGTTTAATGAAGTAAATACAACCATTCGGTGTTATTAAGCGGAACTTCTTTTTCACCGTTTTGATAAAACCAGGGCAGTAATTTCCTAAAATTTAATTCTTTCAAAGAATCCCCTCCGCATTATTGGAACCCGTCTTTGTTTAATTAATTAAACGTTGCCGGATAAAAAATCTGACATTTTTATTTACTTCCCCCCATTTTTACGCTAATTTTAGGCTTCGAGCCGCCTTCGGACGATTGTCCCAAATCCGTGGCATATATCGTGCAACAAAATAACCATGAATATTTTATCAGGATAAAGGATTATCTTGATGACTAATCCTTCCGTTTTATTTGTTTGCACCGCCAATCTTTGCCGTTCTCCGATGGCAGTGGCTTTGTTTAATGATTTGTTATTAAAAAAGGGTTTAAACCCACAAACCTGGAGAGTCGGTTCCGCCGGTACATGGACAAAAACCGGATTAATCCTGCCGGAAATCGTTCAAAAAGTGTTGGCCCGCCGCGGTGTGAACATAAACAAACATAAATCGCGCCCGGTAAATGCACAAATATTGGATGAATATGCATTGGTGCTGACGATGGAACCGGGACAAAAAGAAGCTTTACAGGTGGAATTTCCGGATAAGGCATCTAAAATTTTTTTATTAAGTGAAATGTCCGGCAAAACCAATGCAATCCATGATCCGGCCGGACAATCGGTCAAAGAATATGAACTAACAGCGGATTTGATACAAAAAGAGTTGTTTGACGGTTTTGACCGAATTTGTGAAAAGTTATTGGGGGGATAAAAGTTAAATAATTAGGGTAATACACAACCGGTGGTTAATGAATCCGCGCTTGTCTGTTACTCGATATCTGGTTTCTATGACTGTAGCGTGAATGTCATAGGGGCGGAGCGCGCAAATTACCCTTAATGAGGTGATGCTTATGTTTGAATCGTATAGAACCAAATCGCTTTTAATGGACGAAGGTGGAATAGATATTCGCCATTATCTCTATTTACTCTGGCATTGGGCATGGTTAATTCTGGTGGTAACGGTTATTTCAGCCGGTGCGGCATTTTTTATCAGCAGTCAAATGACACCTGTGTACGAATCGTCTACAAAATTACTGGTAATGGAGGCCCCCTCTACCAAAACCACTGACTACAATTCCTTACTTGCCAGCCAGAGCCTTACAAAAACTTACTCAGACATGATGATGACTGAATCGGTTATCAAAGAGGTCATCAAACGCTTAAATCTGGTTATAGATCCCAAGGACTTAACTGAAACGATAGATGTTACACCGGTGAATAATACACAATTGATCAAGATCACTGTCAATGATGTAAATCCGGAGATGGCCGCAAAAATTGCCAATACCATCGTTGTGGTTTTTATTGACCAGATTGAAACCATTCAATCTGCGCGTTTTTCAACCTCAAGGGAGAGCTTAAAAAGTCAGTTAACCGAAATGGAAAAACAGCTTCAGGAGGTTAACCGGCAAAAAGCGAGCGCAACCACCCAGGCAGAATCGGATCGGCTTGAGACGAAAGCTTTACAGTATCAACAGTTATACGCAACCTTATTAACCAGTTACGAACAGGCGCGTCTGGCCGATATTCAAGCTTCGGTAAATGTGGTTCAGGTTAATGTTGCTGAACCGGATTACATTCCGGTCCGGCCCAATATTCTGGTTAATACGATATTAATTGGCCTTGCCGGTGCAATTGTAACCCTGATCGTAATTCTCACATTCGATGCCCTGGATGATACGGTTAAAACGCCCGAAGAATTAAGCAAAAAACTTGGCATCCCGGTGCTGGGTGTAATTTTTAACCATTCAATTTCAAACCTGCCTGTTTCGCAAATCGAGCCGCGATCACCCGTTTCAGAGTCGTTTAGATCGATTCGCACCAACATTCAATTCGCCAATGTGGATGAACCCTTGAGAACGTTGTTGGTCACCAGTCCGTGCCCGTCGGAGGGAAAAACAACTATCAGTGCAAACCTGGCTGTCGTTTTTGCTCATAATGGAAAGAACGTATATTATATTGATGCAGATCTTCGGCAGCCGACTGTTCACAAAAAAATGAATATTCCGAATCAGAACGGCTTAAGTTATTTCATACTGAATCCTGAAACGCCTTTAAAAGACCTTACTCAAAAAAGCACCATTCCTTTCTTAAATGTAATTACATGCGGAAATATTCCGCCTAATCCGGCTGAATTATTGGGTTCCAAAAAAATGGCGCAAGTTATTGAAAAACTAAAAAGCCAGTCGGATCTCGTAATTTTTGATGCACCGCCAGTCCTGGCGGTCTCTGACCCCGCGGTTCTGGCCCCGGCGGTGGATGGGGTTATTCTGGTAATCCAGCCGGGCAAGACGACATTTACTGTATTGATTCA
>JAJTBH010000394.1 GCA_021287005.1 Anaerolineae bacterium | reverse complement strand
CGGGGGACAGATATGCCATTTTTTCTTTCAAATCTAGATTGTCGACGCGGTACATGAGACCATCATGTAAATAAATCGCCTGTGGGTGAGTCATCCAATAAGCGCTGTGAGGATCAATTTCTCCGATAGGGCGCATACGATTGTCTTCGATACTGTGCAGTGTGATAATTTCAGGCGAAGCGCTGCGTAACGAAACAGAATCGGCAGGATATGAATTAGAAGTCCAAAAATATTTTTGCTCGCCCCGGGAGAGGTCGCCGGCGGAAGAAAGAATATCCAATAATTGTCCAAGCATATCTTTAGACAGAGAACCGAATTCGGCCTCTTTGGCAAATGGCAATTCAAAGGCGGCACATCGTAAGTGATGCAACAAAATTATCAGGTTATCCGGGTCAATCAATGCATGTTCAGGTGGGTTATTTAAGTATTCAGGATGCCGGGCCAGATATTGATCAATGGCGCCGGCGGTTGCCACCATTATTGCAATGGAAGCGTTTGCCTTTCGACCGGCCCGGCCCGATTGTTGTTTTAGGGAAGCAATCGAGCCCGGATATCCCACCAGAATAGCAGCTTTCATTTCACCAATATCGATACCCAGTTCAAGTGCATTGGTTGCAACAACAATCTGCACATCCCCATTTTTTAGTCCCTGTTCAATTTCACGCCGTTCCGAGGCCAGATAACCACTGCGATAACCACGGATTTTCTCTCTTGAAATATTTAATGAATTCCGCAGATCATAAACCAATTTTTCAACTGCGGGCCTTGAACGGGCAAAAATGATACTTTGCAGGCCGGCATCCATTAAATCACGAGCCAGGTGCAAAGTATCCACATATGCACTGCGTCTAATGCCAAGCCGTGGTTCGATAAAGGGTGGATTATAAACAACAAAATGTCTTGCGCCACGTGGCGACCCGTCATCGGAAATTAATTTTACCGGTGTTTCAATCAATTTTTCGGCAAAAGATTCAGGGTTGGATATGGTCGCAGACGTAAGAATAAAATGGGGGTTTCCCGAATAAAAAGCTGTAATCCTTTTTAATCGACGAATGAGATTACAAACATGGGAACCAAAAATTCCCCGATAATAATGTGCTTCATCAATAACAACAAAAGACAGGTTTTTAAAAAAGGTATCCCAATTGGTATGATGGGGAAGAATGCCCAGATGAAGCATATCGGGATTGCTTATCAATATCCTGGCATTTTTTCGAATCTGACTACGCCGGTGCATGGGTGTATCGCCATCATATATAACTGCTTCAGGCAGGTCTGCGCCAAGCTGATTGAGCTGATTGATCAATAAATTGACATTTTTCACCTGGTCCTGCGATAAGGCTTTGGTTGGGAATAAAAATAAAGCAGTCGACCAGGGATAATTTAATAAATTATCCAAAACGGGCAAATTGTAACAAAGACTTTTGCCGCTGGCTGTACCTGTAGTAATGATAAAATTTTGTGATTCTTTCGCCGTGATAAAACTTTGATATTGGTGACTGTATAAGCGGGAGATATTGAATTGCCTCAAGGCTTGCACCAATAAGGGATGCATGTTTGCAGGTTGTATTTCCACAAAAGAAGCAGCAACTGGAGCGTTTGAGAACCAGTTTTCGGATCGATCGATAAATTCAGTATCCTGTGACCAACGATTTAATAATTTTTCCAAAGAATCCATAGGGCTGTGTTAAAATTGATTTGGGTGAAAAAATGACAATACTATTTATTGTTGGATTGTTTTTTTTAGGTCTGGTAAGTGCTTATTTAATCAACTTCCTTAGCGATATTTTACCATTGAGTGTCGAAGCGGATGAAGAAGAATATTCGTTAATGCCCGTTTGCATGAATTGCCATAAAAATCGTTCGTGGAAAGAATTTTTGTTTTTGCGGCCTTGTCATCACTGCAACCGGAACGTACCTCTTCGGCACTGGTTTGTTTTGACACTTATCCCCATTTTATTTTTTCCAGCTTTTTATTTTACGCCACAAGGCTTAAATCCCCTGATTAACATCGGTTTGCTGATTTATTTCAGCCTGGTAATCATTATTGATATCGAACATCGAATTGTCTTAAGATTACTCACCGTGATTGGCCTTGGCCTGGCTCTAATTGCTGGAGTTCAAATGCGCGGACTAACATTAAGTTTATTAGGGTGCGCATCCGGATTGTTCTTAATGATCCTGATCTTTTTGGCGGGAATAATTTTTTCAAAATGGATGGAAAAACGCAGAGGGGAAGAAGTGGACGAAGCTTTAGGCGCCGGGGATGTCTATATCAGCGCAATTACCGGTTTAATAATGGGTTTTCCGGGAGTCTTCTCAGCTTTACTGTTAGCCATCGTTTTGGGTGGATTGGTGAGCTTGATTTATGTCATAAAAATGGTAATCAGGCATAATTATCAATCATTAATACCCATCCCGTACACGCCATTCATCATTCTGGCAACCGTTTTTTTAATGTACAGAATTTAATTTGGACGGAAATTTGTAAACCAATACCAGAGTAAATCAAAAGTTGGTTTACCATAAACTGACGGTGATGAATCTAATAGTGGTCCTGAGGGTGAAAATCCCCTGGATATTAAACCAAAAATCAATCCATTATTGTTTATATGGTTAAGCACCGCCTGATAATTATCCATTTGTTTCTGGGGGGTATAAATGGCAGAACCTGGTAAATTCCCATCACTACAACGATTTGAATAACGCCAAACACAAAACGATTCGCCCTCTGTGGATGGATATTCAAGTGCAATGACGATCGGTTTTTGAGAAATCATGGCAAACGGTTCGATTTCCTGTGAAAATAAATGATCCAGGTTATCCGAATCAGGGGTGCTTACCATATAATAATAAACATCCGCCTGTTCCAAAATTTGAGATGAAGTGGATAACAGGTCTGAATCGGCAATCGCCCACCAGATTTGGCCATGATATATTTTGCGCACATCGCGGATTATGTCGAGCCAACGCTGCAAAACATCAGACGGAACATTTGAAGCCGATCCGCTTCTTAGTTTTGCAGAAGGCAGTGCGGGAAAAACAGCCGGGCCGCCTAAAATGAGCGACTGACAGTCATTTTTAGATGCCAACGCAGCATAATGTAACGCAAAGGAGCGGTAGGATTTAAACCACTGTTCCCACCAGGTGCTATCCCGATTGGCATTTTCCCACCATTCATTTGAATCACCCGGGTAAACAAATTGAGGGAATAAAGAGACTGATAAACCCTCTTTTTTTGACGCCAACAGGATGTCCAACAAATTATCATTTATAGCTGAAAATTTATCCGGCCCAGAAAAGGGAAAATCATTAACTTTCCAGAGCGGCGTTAATATCAGCCGGTTAGCTTCAACCAGGCGCATGTCATGCAAACTATCCGGTAAAAAATGGATGGATTTATCAAATGCCTGAGGTGCCAATTCAAAACCGGTGATGAAGCCGTTCATCCGAGGGGTGATATTCGCCTGGTCTATGGTTGCGGAGGGACTCTGGATTGCCCACCATGCCCAGTTATGAACAACATCCTGAAT
>JAJTBH010000393.1 GCA_021287005.1 Anaerolineae bacterium | reverse complement strand
GCGAATTTTGCGGGTTAAAACGGCGTTCTTCAGACATGTTTATTCCTTTTTTAGTCCGGTTTAACCATTATAAACCCGCTTTGTTTTATGTAAGTTGTTAACAGGTTAATATTTTCTCCCCGCCGTACAAACGGCGGGGAGAAAAACAATTTTACCGCACTACTGCCCGCATAAAATGGACGTGATCAAAAGCATGAAAGGCATCTGAACGCCCGCTGAAAAAACGGGTTTCGATCTCGGATGGCGGGAGGTTTTCCAGCACGGCATAAGCCAGATCATTTAACAGGGCTGCCAAAACACCCGGCTCAAAACCGGCTTTCATCGGCTCGCCGACCCGGCTGGCGATCCAATGCATCAATTGAATCTTTTTACCGGCCTTTTCCGGGATAAAAGCCTCCGCATCCATATAATCAAACACCAGTTCACTGCCCGGCGCTGCCAGCGAGCGCACCTCGCGCAGGGTAGCCGCAACCACGTCGGGCGCCAGATAATAAGAGACTCCCAGCCAGCTAAAGAAGGCGGGACGTTCCGGCTGGAAGGTTGAAGCGCGCAGTACATCCGAAAGCGATTGGCGGGTGAAATCGATGGGGATTAACACGAGCTGCGGCGGAATATCCCAACCGGCAGCCGCCACACGCTGGCGTTTAAGCGCCTGTGTGGCCGGGTGGTCAATTTCAAAAACCTGAAGCGGGCTCGTTTTCTGATTATGCCGAAAAGCATAGGTATCCAATCCCGCGCCCAGAATAACATATTGGCTTACCCCGCGTTGTATCGCTTGCTCCAGGCAGGCTTCAGTATAAGCCGAGCGGCTGAGCGTGATCGGTCCGTGATGGGTTTCAACCAGGTTATCCATAGCCTGCTTCGGGGTGGGGTTTAACGCCGCCAGTTCGGGGTTAATCAGCGGCAACATGCCGGTCAGGTTTTGATTAAATGAAACATGCTCCTCGGCGCTGAATAACCGGTCTGCCAGATAATCGTTAAAAATTTTATCCTGGCTGTTAACGGCATGATACGCACGGATATACGCCGTCACCAGGGCGGTGACGCCTGCTTGATTTTCTACCATAAGGTTGTTTCTCCTTCAAAAAAAATTGGCTGATCAGCCCATGTTTAATAACATTTTTTGAGCAGCAATACAAGCCGAACAGATGTCATTTATTTCTTAAGAGGGCTGGTACTGGTAATTTGGTTTTTGACGTTTTTGAAAGCCTCCATCAGGCAAAATGGCCTGTTAATTAACAGGCCATTTACTGCTATGAGGTGCAAATAAAAAAGGGTAAACTACAAAAGCTTTTTTTATAAAAATTTTTATCCATTTCCAAGGAGTTTTCCATGTCAAAAATTGCCAGCAACGTTACCGAACTGGTCGGCAATACCCCCCTGGTTCGTCTGAACCGGGTTAATGAAGGCGCCGTGGCGGATGTCGTGCTTAAACTGGAATTTTTTAATCCCGCTCACAGTGTTAAAGACCGCATTGGGGTTGCCATGATCGATGCCGCCGAAAAAAGCGGTGTACTTAAAAAAGACAGCATCATCGTGGAGCCCACCAGCGGTAATACCGGCATTGCGCTGGCCATGGTGGCCGCCGCACGCGGTTATAAATGTGTGCTGGTCATGCCCGAAACCTTCAGCAAAGAACGGCGCATGCTGCTGCGCGCTTACGGCGCCGAGTTAATTCTCACCCCCGGCCCGGAAGGCATGGGTGGCGCCATTCGCAAAGCCACCGAACTGGCCGAATCGGACCCGCGTTATTTCCTGCCGCAGCAGTTCAGCAACCCGGCCAACCCCGAAATTCACCGCCGCACCACCGCCGAAGAAATCTGGCGCGATACCGACGGGCAGGTCGACTTTGTGGTATCCGGCATCGGCACCGGCGGCACCATCACCGGTATCGGCGAAGTGATCAAAGCGCGCAAACCATCCTTTAAAGCGATTGCCGTCGAGCCGGATGCATCCCCGGTTTTATCGGGCGGGGCCAAAGGACCACACCCCATTCAGGGCATCGGCGCCGGTTTTGTGCCGGATGTGTTAAATACCAAAATCTATGACGAAATCGTGCGCGTGAAAGGGGAGGATGCCTTTGCCACCGCACGCGCCCTGGCCAGCCAGGAAGGTATTCTGGTGGGCATTTCTTCGGGTGCAGCCACCTGGGCCGCCTTGCAGGTTGCGCGCCGATCTGAAAACGCCGGCAAGTTGATTGTCGTGATCATTCCCTCCTTTGGCGAACGTTACCTGAGCACGCCGCTTTTCGCCGACCTGGCCGGGTAAAAAATCAGGGGATAAACGCAGGGGAACATCACGACAGCGCGATAACACGTATAACGAGGAAGGTTTATTTTTAAACCTTTCTCGTTTTTCCATTGTAAACTTGTAATACTATTTTTAAAATCGAGTGATAAACATGCCGGAATTTAAAGACCTTAACTTTAACGTCAGCCCCGAAGTTTCTGCCCTGGGCATTAAAAATATCTGCTTCCGTATGGACGGATTAACCAATCGTGAAAGCGACCCACAGTTTACAGCCCTGGCTGTGGATGCAATGGAAAAAATCCACGCCGGCTTAACCGGCGAAGCCCTTAAAAACGACCCCATCCTTCTGGAATTCCGCAATATCCACAGCCGCATCGGTTTTTCAAACCGTGATTATGTCGCCGCTTCCGAAGCACTGTTATTAACCCTGTTTAAAACCGGGCATCTGCCGCAAGTTAACCTGTTGGTGGATATTTATAACCTGGTTTCAGTGGAAACGCGTTTATCCCTGGGCGCACACGATATTCAAAATGTGGATGGCAATATCCGCCTGCGTTTATGCGACGGCAGTGAAACTTTTTGGCCGCTGGGTTCAGCGCAGCCCAAAACCGTGCGCCCTGGCGGATATGCCTATATCGACCAGGCCAATGAAGTTATCTGTATGCTGGAAGTGCGCCAGGTGCAAAAGACCAAAGCCACGCTGGATACCCACGATTGTTTTTACATCGTGCAGGGCAACGCACAAACACCACTTGCCTGTTTAGAGGCAGCCACTTCACGCCTGATCGAACTGACGCAGCGTTTTTGCGGCGGGCAGGCGCAGCTGCTTTACCGGAGCCCTTCAGATTAACACAGGCCACAAGGTTATTTCTATGCGCATAAAAATAAAAACGCAGCAAAAAATTTTTCTTACCGCCCCGTTTTTCTCACCAATAACAGGCAAAACGGCGCAATAATTTGACAGGCAAAACAGCGTAATACAAACAGGCCATTTGGCCTATTGCTTATGCCCCCGCCAACCTGTAAAATCTCTATCAATGAATTGAACAAATGAAGTTTAACAACTGAATATTACGTACTCTTATCCAGAGAGGTGGAGGGCCGGGCCCTGTGAAACCTCGACAACCAGCTGAAAACCAGTATGGTGCCAATTCCCGCAGAGATGTGTTCTGGAAGATGAGAGGAGAACGATTGTCAAAAATTAACCTCTTCTCTTACCCGGAAGAGGTTTTTTATTTTTTTCTCCCGGAACATCCTACACACGGTTCAGATACAGAGATGTTTACTCATCGGTGGTGCTTTTGGCCCCCACCCAACCCTCCCCCGGCGAAATAAC
>JAJTBH010000003.1 GCA_021287005.1 Anaerolineae bacterium | reverse complement strand
ACCCCTGTGCCGAGAAGACACAGGGGAATAAATTCATCAGCGCCGCTTGTTATTTAACAGGCTAATTGAACTTAAACTCCAATGTCTTCTCGCTGCTAGAGTCAGCGGGATTGTTTCCTAGATCATCGTTGTCTTGTTCAGGTATAACGTCCATAAGACCTTTCTTATTAGTGGTGTTATAGTAAGCCAGTATAAAGCTTAAGTCAAGGGGCCTAAGCTTAACAAACGGGCTGAATATTTTCCATAAGTCTTAAAAAACGAGCTGTCCCGCTTGACAAACCATAAATTAAACTTATAATCTGCATATCTGCGCAAATACGCAGATTATCAGAGGTAAAAATGAAGACTCCCGAAAATCCTTCGTTAGAAACAGTCCATGCCATTCTGGAAAAAATGCCCTCGTCCGACCAGTTGCAAATGCTGGTTGATATCTTCGCCGTTCTGGCCGACCCGACCCGGGCGCGCATTATTTTTGCCCTTTCGCAGCAGTCATTGTGCGTGGGGGACCTGGCGGCCATTGCCGGTATCAGCGAATCGGCCACATCGCATCAACTGCGAATGTTAAAAGATCGCCGGCTGGTTTCCACGCAGCGTCAGGGAACGTATATTGTTTATACACTGGCGCAGCATCACCTGGCCGCCCTCTTCCGTGAAGCCGAATATACCGCCGATCACCTGGTCAATCATATTCCCGACCATCCTTACCCGCTGCCCTGATTGGAAAAACATCCATGAATCGTTTTAAAAGCTTTTGTGTCACCTGCGCGCGCGGTGCACGTTCTTTCACCCGTTATTACCGCGCTTTCCTGTTGGATCCGGCCACCCTGGTTACTCTGGGCAGTGCCTTGTTATTGTTGCTGGCAATTGGGTTAAACCCGTTGGAAGTAATTTCAGACAAGGCTCCATTAAATGCCGCGCATTGGTTATACCTGGCTGCCGCGCTGTTGGGTTCGGGTTATATCTGGTGGTCGGCCGTCCGGGGCATACGCGAGGGTGATTTTACCGCCGATATCCCGGTTTCGCTGGCCACTCTGGCGGCTATTTTAATCGGCCAGTATGCAGCCGCAGCCGTGGTGGCCGTACTGCTGTTGGTGGGCGGTTTGTTGGAGGAATTTGTGGCGGCGCGCGCCGGCCATGCGCTTGAAGACCTGGCTGGGCTGCTGCCCGACCGCGTAACGGTCCGCCGCCCCGGCGGGGATGCGATTGTGTCCTTACAGTCACTTCAGGTGGGTGAAATTATTCTGGTGCGCCCCGGAGAACGTGTGGCGGTGGACGGCGAAATATTGAGCGGTTCTGCCACCATCAACCAGGCGGTAATTACCGGGGAGAGTATTGCGGTTGAAAAACAGGTCGGCGATCGGGTTTATGCCGGTTCGTTGAATGAAAATGGGGCCTTGGAAGTGCGCACTGTTCAGGTGGGAGAGTTTACAACTCTGGGGCAGATTCGACGCCTGGTGGCCCAGGCGCAGGCCAACAAAGCGCCCATCGAACGTACCCTTGATCGTTATGCCCGGTTTTACACCCCGGCCGCCATCCTGTTGGGGCTTGTTTTATGGGTCTGGAGCGGCGATGTGCTGCGCGCCATCACCGTTTTAATTGTCTTTTGCCCGTGTGTGATGGCGTTGGCCACACCGACCGCCCTGGTGGCTTCGATTGGAAATGCGGCCATGCGCGGCAGTCTGGTTAAACGCGGCGCCACCATTGAAGCTCTGGCCAAAGTAAACACCGTCATTTTTGATAAAACCGGCACGCTCACGCTGGGTAACCCCCAACTGGTAGACCTGATAACCTTAAACGATTTATCGGAAAATGAATTATTGTTGATTGCGGCGGCAGCTGAAAAGGTCAGCGAACATCCCCTGGGACGTTCCGTGTTAAACGCGGCGCTGAATAAATCTATGCAGGTTCCCGATCCCGAGGACTTTGAGGTTTTAACCGGCTCCGGCGTGCGGGCCGTGGTTGGTACAAAAAATGTGATGCTGGGTAAATTGGATTGGTTGAGCGGGGCAGGTTTGCCGCTTGCGGATGAAATTTGTGATCGGGTTGATGCCTTCAGCGCGGCAGGCCGTATGGTGATTATTATGCTTTTAGACCGGAGTCCGGCGGCTTTGTTGGTGTTTGAAGACGGTCTGCGCCCCGAAAGCAAACCGGTTTTAATGCGCCTGCAAAAAATGGGTTTATCCACAGTTTTACTCAGTGGGGATCATTCTCAAACGGTACAACGCGTGGCGGCCGAACTGGGAATCGACGAGTTTTACGCCGGTGTGCTGCCGCAGCAAAAACTTGAGGTGGTGCGCAGGCTTCAATCTGAAGGTCGATCGGTGGTTTTTGTGGGGGATGGGATTAACGATGGCCCGGCTCTGGCTTCGGCGGACGTGGGCATATCGATGGGCTTGGGCGGCAGTGACCTGGCGATTGAAACTGCCGAAATATCCCTGCTTTCGGACGACCTGACTCGCCTGCCGCATCTGATTTATCTGGCGCGCCTGGCCATGCGCGCCATCCGCCAAAATCTGGCCTTTTCATTGGGCGTCCTGGCCCTGGCGGTGTTTTTGACTGTTTTGGGTTTTCTGAGTCCCGTCAGCGGGGCGCTGCTGCATGAACTTTCCTCAATCCCGGTGATTGCCAATTCGGCCCGGTTAATTACCCTGAAAGAAGAAAACTTAAATTAAAACCTTTATATCAAAAAAAGCCAATACGTTTTTTTCGAGCCTCATTGAGTTATCTCTACCTCGATTGAGGTCACTTTTCCCCTGCCTATTTGCCGCCAATCTCACTGGTGCCGGTTGGTTAAAAAATTAATGGTTGAACTTTTTTCAAAAACTCTTTATAATAGATCATATGTTCAATTTATAAAAGTAATTACCCACCCTTGAAAGGATCAGTCTTATCTGAATGGTATTGTAGCCCCGCCAGGGTGCCGGTTTAAGGGGCTGTGCGCAGTACAGCCGGTCGATACGGTTGGAAAAAATACAAACCGCACCGTTTTGCGAACAGTTTTGGGTTGATCCATCCATCTGTTAATGGGGCGCAATTTTCCAGACGACTGCCCTGGTGTAATAACGTTCTCGATTCTGAATCAACACTGTTCTTTAAAAATTTTATTCGTTTTGTTTCGTTTTTTGAAAACGAATAAACCCAATAAAAATTAAAATTTTTCAATTTGGGTCATTCGCCGGGTGATTTGTTATAATAGGTTCCCCCGCAGAAAAATGCACTTGCATTTTTTAAGATTTAAGAATAGAATCTTAAAAGTCAATTATTAACGGTTTCTTTAACATATCTGCGAGCGGGGCAAAGTCTGGTATGTGTCTGTGTTATTCTCCGTAGCCATTTTCCGGCGTTTGCGAGATTGAATCGAAGAAGTTTTAATTAAAATGGTTAAAGAGATTAACCAGTTAGTTTATAGACTGAAAAATTTGTTTAGTGAGGTAGCGGAGTGTCGGTAAAATATTCAAAGTTTAATATTCTGCTGATTGAAGGAAAAAGAGCAGATAAACCAACTTTTGGTTTCGGTCTGGTACGCAAAGGGTTCCAGGTCGATACGGTAGCCAACGGCAGTGCCGCACTGGACTACCTGTCTGCGAATACACCTCATCTGGTGCTGGTTAATGCCGCTTCCATGCGCACCAGCGGCAAACGTATTTGTCAGTCGATTCGAAAACAATATCCCAATCTACCTGTGGTTCTGGTGGTTGAAGCGGGCGGCGAAGTGTTTGACACGCTTGATGCCGATGTGGTCTTAACCCTGCCCTTTACCCTGCAAAAACTGCTTAACCGCTTGCGCCCTTATTTGCCGGTTGAGGATAAAGACGCCCTCAAAGTGGGCCCCTTAACGCTGGATGTTGAACAGCGTCGTTTAAAAATTGACGACCGTCAGGTCAGCCTGACGCCCCGCCTGGTGATTTTATTAAAATCCCTGATGGATCACCCCGGCGAGGTGGTTGGTCGTGAAGATTTATTCCGCACCGTCTGGGAAACGGCCTACATTGGCGACACACGCACGCTGGATGTGCATGTCAGTTGGCTGCGCCAGGCTATGGAAGACGACCCGCGCCACCCGCAGTATATTAAGACCGTTCGCGGCGTGGGTTATCGCCTGGATGTCGATTCAATCACTAACAATCACAAAAACAAAAAAAGCGGATCTTAAAGTTTAATGAAATTTATCAAGCCGGGAAAAAAGAACTTCAAGTTAAGTTTGACCTTGATGGTGTTTTTGGTTTTGGAAGGCGCTGCCCTGGCCTGCCAGTTGCCGTTTTTATCCCCCGTTCAAAAAGACCAGGATGCCCTGGCAACCGAGTTGGCTCTCAGTTTACCCACTCAGGTGGATACTCCCACCGCCCTGCCCACCCCGCGCCGCCTGGGTGATTTTGAATCTTTGATGCGCAAAGATAACGCGCCCGCCGGCAAACTGCGTGATATGTGGCTGGCAGCCGATGAAACCCTGTGGGTGACCTCCGACAGCGGGGTGTATATTTTGCAGAATCAAACCTGGCAGCAAGTGTTGGACCGGCCTGCCAACCATATTTGGGGCATGGACCAGGGTGGACGTGTGTGGGTGCTGCTTGAAGACGGTGCTGCCATTGTCTCCTTCGAGTCCCTGCGCCCCGTCGTTTATGGCCCCGATCAGGGTTGGGCGCCTCTGGCGCCCATGATGCCTTATCTGCGCGGCGTGGGTGACGGCCTGGTGACCGATAAAAAAGGGAATATCTGGCTGGCTACCGGTCAGGACGATTTGCGCCGGTTTGATACACGCCAGAACCTGTGGACGAGTTTGCGCTCGGACCAAATCGGCCTTTCCCCGGCTTTTCAATTGGATATGGATAATAACCTGATTACCGATGTGGCCCTTGATCGGGAAGGCCGCCTGTGGGTCAGCAGTTGCGTCAGCTCGGGTGAATTGATGCGCGGGCAGACCGTGCAGGTTTATGATGGAAATAACTGGTTTTCGATCCCCGAGACGCAGGGTCAATGCGTTCTGGATATGGAAGCCGCACCCGGCGGTGACATCTGGGTCGGTGGCTTTGACGCCCTGCTTCATTACGACGGCATCAGTAAGGCCTGGAATAAAATTGCTTTGCCGTCTTTTCAGCGCCAGCAGATCGTATTCAGCATTGACGTGGATGCGGCACAGCGCCCCTGGGTTGAAGTTGGCCTGGGCGGCGGCGCCAGTCTGTGGGGCGCAGCCGTACGTTACCACCTGGAAGGCACTCAGTGGGTTGAGGATTTAAACCCGAATGCCTGGTTGTTATCTTATATCAGTTTTGGCCCGCAAGGCCAGACCTGGCTGTGTGGTGAGGGTAATATCTACCGTTACCAGGCCGGAAAGATGACGCGGGTTGAAAAAATTGATACATATGACTGCCGCGTCAGCGCTTCAAAACAGGGCCAGGTTTATATCGCTGCCCTGGAAGGCCCGGATGCCGGTATCTGGCAGTGGTTGAAGGAATAAAATTTAGCGGGTCGGGATATAATTAAACGGGAACAAGCCGGGCTCTCATCGAACCCTTCTGCTTCTTTTTTAGTGTACCCCACCTTTTGTTTACCCCGGGGGTGTTATTAAAATCTCTTTTATTAACAAGGAGACAGGTATTTATGAGCGACGAACGATCAAAATCTTTTTTTCTGGGGCGTCTGTTTGATGCACAGCAAAACAAACAAAGTGATACGTCTTTCCTGTACGATCCGGATGATCTGACCACGCATGCCGTTATTACCGGTATGACCGGCTCGGGTAAAACCGGCCTGGGGGTTGATTTGTTGGAAGAAGCCGCACTTAAAGGTATTCCGGCGATCATCATCGACCCCAAAGGTGATTTAACCAACCTCTTATTACATTTTCCCGATCTGCTGCCGGCCGATTTTGAGCCGTGGGTCAACCCGGATGCTGCGCGCAGTTCAGGCAGCACGCTGGCCGCGCTGGCGGAAAGTACGGCAAAAAGCTGGTCTGAGGGCTTAAAAGGCTGGGGATTGGGCCGCCAGGATCTACTAAATTTAAAAGATTCGGTTGAATTTAACCTCTTTACGCCCGGTTCCAACAGTGCCAACCCTGTCAACCTGCTGGCTTCGTTTGAGAAACCCGACCTGTCCTGGGAAGATTACCGCGAGCCTTTGCGTGAGCGCGTCGCCAGCAGCGTCACCGCCCTGTTAACCTTGATCGGTTTAAAGGATATTGACCCGCTGCGTTCACGTGAACATATCCTAATTTCCAACCTCTTGGAAACCGCCTGGAGCAAAGACACCAGCCTGACTCTGGTGGATATTATCATGCAGATTCAAAAACCGCCCTTTGAGCGTTTGGGTGCTTTTCCGGTGGAGCAATTTTTCCCTGAAAAAGATCGTTTTGAACTGGCCTTTTTATTAAACAATTTTCTGGCTTCGCCTTCCTTCCAGACCTGGCAGGAGGGGCAGAGTATCAGCGATATTCAAGCCTTTTTATATGACTCATCCGGCAAAGCCCGCCATTCGATTTTTTACCTGGCGCATTTGAGTGAAGCGGAACGGATGTTTTTTGTGACTCTCTTGTTTGCGTCCCTCGAAAGCTGGATGCGCACACAGCGCGGCACCAACAGCCTGCGCGCCCTGATGTATTTTGATGAAATCGTGGGTTATCTGCCCCCGGTTGAAAACCCGCCTTCGCGCACCATTTTGCTGCGTATGTTAAAACAGGCGCGTGCCTTTGGCCTGGGGCTGGTTCTGGCCACGCAGAACCCGGTGGATGTCGATTATAAGGCGCTTTCCAATGCCGGCACCTGGTTTATCGGCCGCCTGCAAACCGAACAAGACCGTAACCGCCTGTTGGACGGTCTGATGAGCGCCAGCGGCAATGTCGATCGCGGCGACATCGAACGTATGATCTCCGGATTGCCCAAACGTACCTTTTTGGTGAATAACGTTCACGTGTCCGGCCCGAAAGTTTTCCAGACCCGCTGGACGTTAAATTACCTGGCCGGCCCCATGACGCGCAGCCAACTTAAACCGCTGCTGGGCCTCATTCGCAAAGACGTGCCCCAGCCGGCAGCGGCTCCGGCGACAACCGCGCCATCGGTGGCGGCTGCGGCTTCTCAAAAACAATCCGCGGTTTCACCCGCAGCGGCCGGCCCGTCCGCCGGTGTTTATTCGACCCAGCCCCCCGCCATTCCGGGTGGGGTGGAACAGATATTCATTCCCAATCATGTCGGCATCAGTGATGCAGCTGCCGCCTTAAACCTGAGCGGGGAACTGGAATCTCTGGGTATCGTTTATCACCCGGCTTTATACGTACAGGCGCGTTTGCGTTATTTCCAGCGGACTTATAATCTTAACTATGAACAAAGCCTGGCCGTCATGCTGACGGATGTTAACAACCCCCATCCACGTTGGGAAAACTATGCCTGGCAGGCTTACGAAGCCAAAAAACTACAAACAGCGCCCTTACCGCAGGCTCGTTTTGACAGTTTGCCGGCCGCTTTAAGTGATGCACGCACCCTGAAGGCTCTGCGCAGTGATTTTGAAGACTGGCTTTACCAGTCCGCTGTGATTAAGGTGAAAGCCAACCTGACCTTAAAAGTTTATGCCGCCCCGGATGTCACTCCCGCGGCTTTCCGTACCCTGTGCAGCGAAGCCGCCCAACGCGCTTATGCGGAGGAACAGGAAAAGGTCGAAAGCGCCTATGAGCGTAAAGTGGATGCCCTGGCGCGTAAAATTGACCGTCAAAAAATGGAAGTCGCCGAACAGAAGACGGAAGTGGATCAACGTAAAATGGAGCAACTGGGCGCCGGTGGTGAACTGGTGTTGAGCCTGTTCTCAAAACGCCGCAAGAGCATCAGTTCTTCGTTAAGCAAAATGCGCCTGACCGAACAGGCCAAAGCCGACCTGGAACAGGAACAGCGCGAATTGCAGGATCTGGAAAAAGAATATAACAAGTTGATGCAGGCTAAAACCGACGATATCAACAAAATTAAGGATCGATGGGCTGATATTGTCAACGATGCCAGCGAAGTTAGCGTCACCGCCGCCCGCAAGGATATCCTGGTGGAACGGTTTGGCGTAGCCTGGACACCTTATTATCTCTTCCGCTGTCCGGACGGTCAGGTTAAAGAAGCGCCGGCCTGCGCGGCTGAATAAAAAACCGCTTCGATCTCTGCTCGTAAAAAGATTTAAAAAACATCCGTTCGCGGCAAACGAACGGATGTTTTTAAGAGTCAGATAAGTTCCTGTCTTCCGGCCAGCGCCCTCAGAAGGGTGTTCTGATCGGCATATTCCAGGTCACTGCCCACCGGCAAGCCGCGCGCCAGGCGGGTGACACGAATGCCGAGGGGTAAAATCTGTTGGCGTAAATATAAGGCTGTGGCATCCCCTTCCATACTGGGGTTGGTGGCAACGATCACTTCACGCACCTTGCCGTCTTTGATACGTTCCATCAGGGCGGCGATTTTTAGGTCAGCCGGGCCAATGCCTTCAATGGGTGATAAAACGCCGTGTAAAACGTGATATAAGCCCTGAAAACCGCCCGTACGTTCTAAAACCAGTACATCGAGTGGTTCTTCCACCACACAGATGCTGCTGGCGTCACGGCCGCTGTCAGAGCAAATTTCACAGACGTTGCGGCTGCTGAGGGTGATGTTATAACAGACGCTGCAAAAGCTGGTGGAGCTTTTTAAAGCCAGCAGGGCTTCGGCCAGTTTTTGTGAAATATCATCCTGTGAACGCAGTAAATAAAAGGCCAGGCGTGAAGCGCTTTTCGGGCCGATGCCGGGCAGGCGTTCAAAGGCGTTAATTAAATTCTGAACAGGTTCGGGTAAAACAGCCATATGTTTTTAAGAACTTTAGAAACCCATTCCCGAAAGGCCGCCGGCCAATGGGCCCATGCGGTCGGCTTGCAGCTTGCGGGAATCGTCCAATGCCAGGTTGACGGCGCTTAAAATCAGGTCTTGCAGCATTTCAGCGTCGGCGTCTTTCAGCAGTTCGGGGTCGATTTCCACTTTTGCACAATGCTGGTCGCCTGTCATGGTTACTTTAACGGCTCCGCCGCCGGAAGTGGCCGTAACGGTTTCCTGCCCCAATTGGGTCTGAATACTTTCCATCTGTTCCTGCATTTTTCGCAGCTGGCCGAGCATATTACCGCCTCCGCCGCCGCCCATCATACCACCACGATTGAATCCTTTTGCCATAGCTGATCTCCTTAACTATTCGATGATTTCTTTTTAGTTACTATCTTACCACCCAGGTTAAGCGCCGTGCTGACCAGGCCGCCGCCTTCAATACCCAGTGTGCTGGTGTCGGTTACCACTTTGCTGCCCACCGTACACTGAATGTTTAAATTAACACCCAGAATATGGAAAATGGCCTGACTGGTAAGGTCTTTGTTTTCATTACTTTCCATTTTGGATTTAACTACATCACTGGCAAAACCTAAAACGAGCATACCGTCTTTAAGCGCCAGCGGATGGCAGGAATTTAATAAAGCCTCGGTCTGAGGGGAGCGTTTTTTGATGACAGTTCGAATTTGCCCCCAGACGCGCAGGATGTCGTCCAGTTCAACCCCTTTGGCAGAAGCGTTTTGCGCCGGAGGAGAGGTTATTGCGGCTGATGCCGGAGGCGCCTGACGGGGCGCAGCCTGTTCGGCTGCCACCGGCGGCGTCTGTGAAACAGCCGTCGGCTCCTTTTCGGGTGCGGAGCGCGCGGGTGAAACAATCCCCTGGGCCGGTGCGGTTTGCACCTGCTGGGAAGTTGCAACCGTCTGGCGTTCGGGAAGGGCAGTCGCAACGACCTGGCGTTCGAAGCCGGCCACAGCGGCTGAAAACGGTTTTTGAATCGATTCGGCCAGAGCCAGTTCCAAAAGCAAACCGGGCTGCCAGGTGCCGCGGTTTTCGATGACGGCGTTGTTAAACAATTGCAGGGCATTTAACAATTGGGCGCGTTCAAACTGACCGGCATGCACCGACATCTGAGCGTGTTGTTCGCTGGTGGCGTCAATTTGATCGGCGCTGCCCATTTGAATCAACAATAAACCGCGCAGATATTCGACTACCTGCCGGGCAAACTGGCGCGGATCGGTGCCGCCATCCATGGCTTGATGGATGCTGTTTAAACCGGCGGCCGTATCGCCGTTTAAAATGGATTCAGTCAGATTAATGACACTCTGGTGAGTGGCCGTCCCCAGAACGCTTTGTGTGATCGACAGAGTGATCTTTTCACCGGTGGATGAGAGTTGATCCAAAAGCGAGATGGCGTCACGCATACACCCTGTGGATTGGCGGGCTATTAAAACCAGCGCGTCCGGGTCGGCCTGCAGCCCCTCTCCGCTGATAATTTCGTTCAGGTAGTTAACAATATCGTTGACCGGTATACGCCGAAATTCGTGCCGCTGGCAGCGGGAGAGCACCGTGGCCGGAATTTTATGCACTTCGGTGGTTGCCAGAATGAAAATAGCGTGCGCCGGTGGTTCTTCCAGCGTTTTTAACAGGGCATTAAAAGCCGCGGTCGATAACATGTGTACTTCATCGATGATATAAACCTTAAATTTTCCGAAGGAAGGTGAAAAATTGATTTTGTCGCGTAAATCGCGAATATCATCGACGCTGGTATTGGATGCGGCGTCAATTTCAATTAAATCCAGAAAATTACCCTGGTTCACCGAAAGACAGTTGGTACACTGGTTGCAGGGACGCTGAGCGGGGTCTTCGGCGAGGCAGTTAACCGCCTTGGCTAACAGACGGGCTGTCGTGGTTTTGCCGGTGCCGCGCGGCCCGGCGAATAAATAAGCATGCCCGACGCGATTGGAGCGAATGGCATTTTGAAGGGTTTGAATGATATGTTCCTGACCAACGACCTGATCCCAGAGACCGGGCCGCCATTTGCGGTAAAGAGCTTGTGACATGCGATTTCCTGTTTTATTTATTTTCCCGAATTTTACCCCATTCGGTCTCGGGGTGCAGCGTCATTTTTAAGAAAACACTGGATGGCACCTGTAAATTGTAATCCAGAATTTTTTTATTAATGATTTTAACGGCCTCAAAAAATTCAGCTTGCAGTGCCTGTATTTCAGCAGGTGTATGGCCGGATAACCGGCTTTGTAAAAATCGACTGCGGGTCTGAGTAAGCTCGGCTTCAATATCCAGAGCGGTTTGCATCCAGGGGTAAAGACAATCGTTCTGACGCAGCATATGGTTGGCCAGGCGGCTTTCCAGCGGCTCAAAGGGGTTTTCATCCAGCGCCAGAGGTTTACCCTGGCCTTTTAAATTGTCAAACTCACCGGCGCGCATGGCAGCCTGGATTTTATCTTCAACAATTTTGTCAAAAGCATTATTCAACATGGCTTTACTCAGGGAATGGTATATTCGGCCCTTTGGTTACCCAAAGGGTCCAAAATGCGCACTTTTTCGCCAAATTTCCAAACAGACTGCGCCTGGCCCCAGTGTAAATCTTTGGCCGTATCCACGCCAGCTTGCGTATAGATGTTGATTTCTCCCTGGTTAAGCGTGATGCGCGGAAAAATATATTCAAGGTTGTTTTCATCCACCAGTTTCCAACCGGCCAGAGAAAGCTCATGATTACCGGTATGCCGGATGAGCACTACCTCATCCTGTAATCGTCCGACGCCAAACACGTTATCGATCACCAACACCTGCTCGCCTGCGGCTGGCAAAGTTTCATTATTCACGCCCGGCGTTGTGGTGGACATCTGCACATACTGCGCCGGCATCCGCGCCTGTTGAATCCAATCCCAGATTAATAAAACGCTCAGGGTGGTGGCGGCGGAGACGATCACATTTAAGACCAGGTAAAACAAAAGGCGATTATCCCGTTTCATACCTATAGAATGATAGCATATTTCCCGGCTAAAATGCAGCGTGCGACCGTTGATTTTTATGCATTATTAAATTCAAATAAATTACCCCATCTGAATTTCAGCCCGGGTTTTAAAAGCCTGGTTATGATGGCACTTAAATCAAGCACCAATGGGCGGTGGTAAAATAGGTTCTAAGTTTAACAAGGAGAGTCTTTTGTTTTATATCATTGACGGGCATAATTTAATCCCTAAGATTCCAGGCTTGAACCTGGCAATGGCGGATGATGAAATCAAATTGGTGCATTATCTGCAGGATTATGCCCGCATCAAACGATTAAGCATTGAAGTTTATTTTGACCGCGCGGCGGCCGGTTTTGCCGGAACCCGGCATTTTGGTACGGTGACGGCTCATTTTGTGCGCCAGGGCAGAACGGCCGACCAGGAAATCATCGACCGGCTGCGTAAAATGAAAAAAGCGGCGCGTGGGGTGGTGTTGGTGACTTCCGACCGGCAGATTAAGGCCGAGGCGCATTATATGCAGGTGGAAATTATTTCTTCCGATAACTTTGCAAACGCACTGGTAGAGGCATTATCTCAGGCTGATACTGCTGAACAGAGCGCCAATCATTCGGCGGTGATGGGGAACATTAACGAATGGTTGGATATTTTTGGTTCTGAAGACGAAAAAGAATAAAATATCCGGCCAAACCTTACAGTTTTATTAGGTATTTTTAATGTAATTCTGATAAATATGATGTATATTATCTTATAGACATCGAAGTAATTTAGTGGTTTTCGGTGTCGTCATCAGGATGCATTTACTGGTGATTTTCCTCCCTGATTGCCGCTGCGCATGTCCCCTCCATGCGCGGCGGCACACTTTTAATCCAAGATCATTTGTGAGGTGAGCAAAAGACGGATTTTTCCGGCCGGCAAAAGTATTTCAAAGCCATTAAAAACAGGGGAGATGTTATTTTGGGTTAAACAGATCAGGCGTCCCGATTGGGACGCCTGGATTTTTAATCAAGTAGAGGATAAATTGGCTGCCGGCAGTAAAATAGCTTCCTAATTTTCTATTGCCCGGAGAAAATGGATTTTTTTCGAAGTAATATCTCGCCCGTCGGCAGGCGCATGTAAAAACCAATGTACCATGCAGTACTACAACCTTTTTTAGCGTGAGCGGTTTCGCAGGAAGGCCGGGATATCCAGATCTTCGGTGTTAACCACCCGCTGAAATTCAACAGGTGTAGGCTGTGGCATGTTCATTGGCGTTTCGGGGCGTTCCACCGTGCGCTGTTGTTGACGTGCCGGCATTACTGCATCTTCATACTGGGGTTGTTTCACGCGCTGGGGTTCAGGGCGCGGTTCAACCCGTACGCGGTTGACCGAGTTGACCGTACCGGTACGATCAAAACCGGTGGCAATCACGGTAACACGCAGTTCTTCACCCATATTGGGATCAATGACTGCACCAAAGATGAGGTTGACATCGGGGTGAGCGGTTTCTTTGATGATGGCAGCAGCCTGGTTGACTTCAAATAGGGTCAGGCCGGGACCGCCGGTAACGTTAAAGAGAATGCCGCGCGCGCCATCAATGGTGATGTCGAGCAGTTGGCTGGATATGGCAGCTTCGGCGGCCACGCGAGCGCGTTCTTCACCTGAAGCTTTGCCAACCGCCATCAATGCGGCGCCGCCTTCGGACATAATGGCACGTACATCGGCGAAGTCGAGGTTGATCAAACCGGGAATGGTGATCAATTCTGAAATACCTTGAATACCCTGGCGCAGAACGTCATCGGCAATACGAAAAGCGTCTTGCAGGCTGGAGCGTTTATCGACGATTTGCAAGAGGCGATCGTTGGGAATCACGATGAGGGTGTCGGCATGTTCTTTAAGGCGTGAAATGCCGCTTTCGGCCGAACCCATACGGCGCGAGCCTTCAAAGGTGAAGGGTCGGGTGACCACGCCAATGGTTAAAGCGCCAACTTCTTTGGCAATCTGGGCTACAACGGGTGCAGCGCCGGTGCCGGTGCCGCCGCCGAGACCGGCCGTGACGAAGACCATATCGGTGCCCTTCATCACTTCGTATAGTTCATCGGCAGATTCTTCGGCTGCTTTTTGGCCGATTTCGGGGTTGCCCCCGGCTCCAAGACCGCGTGTCACTTTGTCGCCAATGCGAACGCGGGTTGAGGCGTTGGAAAGCAGTAAAGCCTGGGCATCTGTGTTTACAGTAACAAATTCAATGCCTTGCAGGCCCTCTGCGATCATGCGATTGACTGCATTGCAGCCGCCACCGCCAACGCCAACGACTTTAATCCGGGCAAAGGATTCAGGTTGTGGTTGATACAATGGTTCCATCTTACGCTCCTCTACAACTTAATAATGTCAAAACATCGATAACCTGATCACCAGTTAATTATATACACGAAATGGCAATCAGGGTAGCAACCTCTTTAAGAAGTTTTTCACGGTGCCCCAATCACGTTTTTCACCTTTAAAGAAAGACGTGGGTTGGGTTGCGGACGCTTCACTCATTAACAACGTCCAATACAATAAACCGACACTGGTCGAATATTCAGGGAAGTGCAGTTGGTCGACCAGACCAATCAGATTTTCGGGTTTACCGGTGCGAACCGGCAGGCCCATAATGTTGCTGGCAACATTACGAATACCCGGCAGATTGCTGGTGCCGCCGGTCAGGATCATGCCGGCCGGCAGCAAACCGTCGTAGCCGGATCGTTTGATCTCTTGCAGAACCAGTTCGAAAATTTCTTCAACGCGAGCCTGAATGATGTGCGATAACTCACGGCTGTTAATTTGAGCAGGGCCTTCGGAGCCAAATGCGCGGATGCTGAACGCATCGCTGGGGCTGACCATGTCTTCCGAGGCGTGCCCCTGGGTCTTTTTAACCTGTTCGGCCTGTTCAATGGAAAGGCGCAAACCGTGGGCGATATCCGAAGTGATATGATTTCCACCGACGGCCAGTACCATGGTATGCCAGACATCGCCGTCAATATAAATGGCCAGGTCGGTGGTGCCGCCGCCGATATCACAAACGATGGCGCCCATCTGCCTTTCGGTTTCAGAAAGCACCACCTCGGCAGAGGCGAGCGGGTTTAATACAAATTGTGATACCTGCACGCCGGCCGACTGCACACACTGGCGCAGATTGGCGACCGCAGATGCGGCGGCAGTAATGATGTGGGCTTCCACTTCAAGGCGGTACCCGTGCATACCCAGCGGCATGCGAATGCCATCCTGTCCGTCCACCACAAAACCGCGCTGCATCACATGGATGATTTCACGATTGTGGGGGATGGCGATGGCCTGGGCTGCTTCCAACGCACGGGCGATATCGTCTTGTTCAATGACGCGACCTGAAATGCCCACCACACCACGGCTGTTAACGGAGGAAACATGCGACCCGGCCAGGCTGACAATCGCCGAAGTGATTTCGAGGCCCGACGTACGTTGAGCCTTTTCAATCGAACGGGCAATGGCCTGCGAAGCGGCTGAAAGGTCAACAATGGTTCCCTTTTTTATGCCCTGAGAGGGTTCAATACCCACACCCAGAACACGCAGCCCGCGGTCTGATTCCACTCTGGCTACCAGAGTGCAGACTTTGGTTGTTCCGATATCAATTCCTACAACAATTGGTTCGTCCATCATATGCTACTCCAGACGATAATAAGGTGCGTTTACGTATTCAACACTGATGACTTTAGGGTGCAGCCCCTGTTGGTTCAGCGTATCAACTATTTTTTGATAAACCAACATCTTTTGATCCAGTTGATCCAGATCAAAACCGATATAAACGTTCCAGCCGTTGGCATCCAGCCATCCCAGGCCGCTGGTGGTGTTGTAAACCAGGGTAGTATTGGCCGGAACGTGTTTACTTAAGTTAATGGCCATATTTAAAACTCTGCGGTCAACCGAAAGACTTTTGACAGGTGTTTCCACCGCTTTTTGCTCGGTTTGTTCCGAATCACTCTTTTTAGGGTCGAGCAAAACCGGTTTAACGTCCGTTTCAATCATGGGTGGGGCGGCATCCGAGGTGATGTTAAGCAGAGTCTCCGCTTCACCCCGCGCCGGAAATACCACACCTTCATTGTCGATCCACATGGCCACATCCTGATATTTCCAGGTGATCACGGGTTGGCGTTCTTTCACCGTTACACTGACTTTGGCCGGCAGACTGACGTCGACGGAAATATCTTTTAATTCCGGGAAGGAGGAAGCCAACAGGCTTTTTACTTCGACCGGGTCCACCATAAAAATTCGGGTGCCGTCCAAAAGCATGGCGGCTTCGAGGTCGGCGGCATTTAATCGATTTAGCCCCTTGATCTGCGGCGATTTGATTAAAAATTCATCGGCCGTACTCAGATAAATAATGACTGCCGTTAATATAATCACCAGGACCCCCGATAAAATACGCCATGAGGGGCGCAGCACCGGAATGGCCGGTAGACGCATTTCCACGCCGCCGCGGCTGTTGAGCGGCAGGCTCAACTTTAGCTTGGGGCGGGAACTGGTCCTTTGAATAACCGGCGTCCCCATCACGCTTGAACGCATGGTAACAACCGGAACGCTGGCGGAAGATTGTTTAACCTGTTGAATCTTCTTTTCAGTGCGCTCGGTTGTTAAACTGCCACGACGCGTGCGCACCGCATCGGCCCGGGATGAGGGCTTGCGGGTCGCCATGCGGCGGCGGTTGGGGGGTGGTGTTTGAAACGACATAACTTTACCTGTTATTTCTCTTTTTATTCCTGCCAGTCGCCCAGCAGTTCTACCTCTAATTCCAACAAGACGTTGGTGTTTTTTAATACCTTAGACTGCACGAGGCGGATCAGTTGGTAAAGGTCGGATGCCGTGGCATTCTCGTTATTAACGAAAAAATTGGCATGCACCTTACTCACTTCTGCTCCGCCTATTCTGGTTCCTTTTAATCCCGCGGCTTCAATCAGCCTTCCAGCGTGATCACCGGGCGGGTTTTTAAACATGGACCCCATGCTTGCCCCGGGAGGCTGGGTGGAACGACGCCTGTCACTATAGGTATCCATTTGTGCCTGAACCGTGGCGGTATCGCTCTGTTTCAGGTTCATTGTAGCGGCCAGAATAATGGCCGGTTCGTGGGATCTTTTAAGCCGGCTGGAGCGATAGCTGTATGACATTTCTTCGCACGACCAGACAATTTTACCTGATTGTTGCAAGATTTCTGCCATTAGCAGGCTGCCGTTAACATCTCCGCCAAAAGCGCCGGCATTACCATAAACGGCCCCACCGACGGTGCCCGGAACGGCACAGGCCCATTCGAGGCCGCTTAAACCGTGCAGGGCGGCCTGGCGGGCAACCGAACTGAAAATCGCGCCTGATTCAGCCCGCACCGTGGGCGGGTTGCCATCCGCATTTATTTGAATGGCATTGGCGCGGTTAATCAGCACCACACCGCGCAAACCGTTGTCTGACACTAAAACATTGGCGCCGCTTCCAATCAGATGGAAGGCGATATTTTCAGCCCACAATCGTTTAACGGCGCTCTCCAGCTCATGGGCGTTACGAAGCACCACCAAAGCATCCGCTTTGCCGCCAACTCGCGCGGTGGTATAACCCGCCATGGCAACGTTTTCTTTTAACGCGTCGCCAAAAATGTCGCGCAGGGTCTGCATGGGAATGTTTGAGGTGCCGTTAACGTCAGTCATCTTCTTTATGCCTTGTTTTCAAAATACTTAATCAGAGCCTTAATCGTGCTCTTGTTGATGGCTGCATTTTTTGTGTTCTTGCCGCTTTTAATGAGCGGCTTGTGTTGTTTCCCGGTCTGGGAAATGGTTTGACCGCCGGAATTAGACATGTTGCTGCTCCTTTTGTTTAAAATGTTCCAGTAAATGCGCGGAGATCAGGTTGGCATCCCCGGCTGAAAGAACCAATACAACGTCGCCGCTTTGCAGGTTTTCCTGCAAATAGGCTTCTGCCGAAGCGAGATCGGGTACAAAATGTTTTCCGGTATGTGACATGGCATTAACCAGTTGGTTGGCCGAAAAACCGGTGGAAGCTTCGCGCGCAGCATAAATTTCTGTGACCACAACCCGATCGGCATCGGAAAATGCTTCGATAAAGTTTTTAAAGAGGGTTTGCGTACGCGAATAGGTATGTGGCTGCCAGACGGCCCAGATTCGACGACTGCCGTAACGACTGCGGGCTGCCTGCAAGGTGGCTTTAATCTCGGTGGGGTGGTGACCGTAATCGTCAATCAGGGTGATGCCGCCCACGGTCCCGGCAATATCAAACCGGCGCCCCGTTCCGCTAAACCCGGCCAGCGCAGCGGCGACCCGATTTAAATCCATGCCGGATTGGTGGCACACGCCCAGAACCGCCAGGGCATTCCGAATATTATGTTCGCCCGGCACGGGTAAACTGATGTTTACCAGGGCTTCACCTTTGTAAAGCAGACTGAAATGACAATTGCCGTTGTCATCCAGTTTAATAGCGCCTGCCTGGTATGTGTTGCCGCTGTTTAAGCCATAAGTAAAGGCTTTGGCCGCAGCCGGCAGGTAAGCGGGCAAAACACTGAGACTGCTTTCATCGCCGCAGATAAAAAGCCCACCATTGGGTTTTACTCGAGCGACAAAAGCGCTAAAAGCGTGCGTATACTCTTCGGGAGTCGGGTAACAATCGGGGTGATCATGTTCCATATTGGTGACAATGGCCCAATCGGGGTTTAATCCCAGGAACATGCCATCGTATTCGTCGGCTTCGATGACAAAATAAAAACCTTTGCCGGCGCGCGCATTGTTGCCCAGGTTTTTGGAAATGCCGCCGATGATGTAAGAAGGCGATACACCGGCGCCTTCCAGGGCCCAGGCCAACATGGCCGTGGTGGTAGTTTTGCCATGTGTACCGGCGACTGCCATGCTGGTAAACCCGGCCAGGAGTTTGCCTAAAAATTCGGAACGTTTATACACAGGGATTGAAGCAGCCCGTGCTGCGACAACTTCGGGATTATCTTCAGTGACCGCTGAGGAGCGCACCACAACATCAGCCCCCGATATATTTTCGGCTTTGTGACCGATATAAACAGTGGCGCCGGATTCGATTAATGCGTCCGTAAAGGTTGAGGCGGCGCGGTCAGAACCGCTTACCCGGTATCCTCTTTCGAGCAGCAAGCGGGCAATGGCCGAGAGACCTGTACCACCGATTCCAATTAAGTGTATATGTTCCATAATTAAATAAATACGACCAGTACCATGGTTAATGCCAATGCCACCACAAAATAAATGGCGGGGGCTGCCAGAACGGCAGGTGGCATTAAGTTGATGATTTGTTTAAACGATTCTCCTGCCACGGCAATTAATTCGGGCGAAGAGATAAACGGGATGGGATATCCCGAAACATCCAGGTAATACCAGAAAGTGCCAAATAATAAATAACCGTTCACAGCGCCTACCACCAGTCCGACGATTGAATCCTGCGGATTGCGAATGTGAAAACGTTCGTTCTGGTTGACGCGCGGAATGGTGGGAGTCTGGTAACCGAAAAAAACCAGAAAACCAAAGATTGCCAGGCGCATCCAGAAAATGGAACCCTGCGGGTTGGGCACGAGTGTGTCGCGGATGAAGGGTATATAAGCCTCAAGAATGGTGATTAAATACAGGGTTAAAATCACCGATGAGGTTACCAGCAGTTCGCGTTTATAACCGCGCGCATAACCGATGATGCCAAACAAAGCAATAAATACCCAGAGCAGCACATTAAGCCCGACCATGTTTACCTCCGCTTCCGGCAGTGTTAAGGATGATCTCGGCAATCCGCCTGGCGGCATCGGGATGACTCAGCGCCAGCATTTTGTCTTTCATGGTTTGCAGCTTTTCGGGCTGCGAGATCAAGTCGTTCACCAGACCGTAAATATGGTCGGATAATTCTTCATCTTTCACCAGTATGGCCGCGCCGTGTTTTTGCAGATATTCGGCGTTGATTTTCTGGTAACGCCAGGCATGCGGGTAAGGCACCAGAATGGCCGGCAGTCCG
The DNA here is from genome assembly GCA_021287005.1 of Anaerolineae bacterium. GTDB lineage: Bacteria > Chloroflexota > Anaerolineae > Anaerolineales > Anaerolineaceae > JAJTBH01. The sequence goes on along the minus strand of JAJTBH010000003.1, from coordinate 13,585 downwards.
AAATAAGGAAACTCACCCAAAATGGATGCTCCCGCGCGAGAAATAACCAGATCAGCGGCGGCCAGAGCGGCGCCCATTTCCTCATGCAGATAAGCGTAAGTGTGATAACGTTCCATCAGCGCACTGGGCAGGGCTTTCCGCGCTGCCTGCACTTCTTCCCAATCAAGATTGCCGGTGATATGCACAATTTGAACCTGCTGTAATAAATCACCGACATGGTGCAGCAGGGCGCGATTGATGGAGCGGGCCCCCAGGCTGCCGCCAAATACCAACAGGGTGGGCAAATCGGCCTGTAAGTTAAGCGTTTGCCGGGCGTTTTCACGCGTCCAATGCGCCAATTCAGGCCGGATGGGATAACCGGTGACCGTCATTTGTTTGTTGGCCGGAAAATAGGCCTGCGAATCGGCGGTTGTCAGAGCAATGGCACGGCTAAAACGCGAGAGCGATTTGAGCGCCAAACCGGGTTCAATATCGGGCACATACAACACGCTGGGAATATTCCAACCGGCCAGCGCCATGGGAAAAGCCACATAACCGCCGGTGAAAAAGAGCACGTCGGGTTTAAAATCCTTTAATAATCGACGTGAAGCCAGCAAACCTTGCCCGAGGCGCAATAAATTGCCGGGCAGGGCACGCAGCCCAACACCATGAATCCCCGCCGCAGGGATGGCTTCAAAAGGCAGGCCTTCGCGCTGGATCAACCCCGCTTCAATGCCTCTTTTGCCGCCAACCCAGAGGATGGCTTCCGCATCTTTAGTGATTGCTTTCAGAACGGCGAGGGCGGGATACACGCCCCCCCCCGTTCCTCCAGCGCATATCAACAACCGCACTGTTAACCCTCCCGGCATCCTGGGCAATTTTGTTGCCCTGCCTTGATACGTTTAACAAAATACCAATACCAACCATAGTGGTTACCAGGTTGGAACCCCCGGCGCTGACGAGCGGCAACGCGTTTCCGGCGAACGGGAACAGGTTGACCAACACGCCCATATTAATAATGGCCTCAATGGTGATCCAGATGGTGACACCGCTGGCCAGAAGTTTTCCCAACATATCGGGCGCATGGTTGGCAATTAACAAACCGCGCCACAGAAAAGCTGCATAAAGGATGATGACAAAAGTTGCGCCGAACAAACCGGTTTCTTCGGCGATTACGGCAAAGATACTGTCTGTCCACGGAACCGGCAAACCGGTAAATTTGGTGGCGCTGTTGCCGATGCCTACGCCAAACCAACCGCCACGCACCACAGCTTCAATCGAACGGCGCACGTGGTAAGAAGCCTGTTCGGGGTTTTGCAGACCCGAAAGATAATCTGCCAGGCGGGTGCGGCCGGTGGAACTGACTGCAATTAAAATCCAGGCCATGATGGCAACCATAATCACAACCAGCAAAATTTGCTTAAAGTCGCCGTCCGCCACGTAAAACAAAATGCCTCCCAACAGGATGATGGTTAAACCGGCGCTTAAATCGGGCTGCAGGAAGATGAAACCGCTGATCAAACCCAGGATGATGGCCATTGGCAGCAAGCCCAGCGACACGTCATTAATGTGCTCCTGCTTGGAATACAACCAGAAGGAGAGGTAAATGATGGCGGCCATTTTTGCCAGTTCCGAAGGCTGCACGGAACCGTTCACCAGGGTACGTGTGGCGTTAAAACGCAGGTTGCCGACAATCAGAACCACCAGGAGCAAAAGAAGAGTGACCAAAATCATCGGAACGGCCAGACGCTGGTATTTATGGTAATCAATACGGCTCAAAACCAGAGACGCCACGATGCCCAATCCGACCCACATAACCTGACGGTTAAGAATGTATGCGGGATCAAAACCATTGATCACACCAAAGTTCCAGCTCGACGAATAAACCATTAACAAACCGATCACCAGTAATATAGCCACAATTAACAATAATACGAGGTCCAACTCCGTAAAAAAGGCGTGACCGGTACTGCCGGTCTGGCGCATATTACGCAGTTTCTGGTTGGGGTCAACCGATGCCGGATTTTGGTTCATGAAAGAGTGTTCACCCATAATCTAAATTGTTCTCCTCTCTCTTCAAAATCCTTAAAAGCGTCAAAACTGGTGCCGCCCGGTGAGAGCAATACCACATCTCCGGTTTGCACCAGAGAAGCGGCCTTGTTGACCGCATCCGGCAGGGTATCGCAGGGGTGAATGCCTTGCAGAATCTCACCGGTCTGCACCCCGCCCAGGGCGGCCAGTATTTTGGGCGCAGATTCGCCAAAAACCAACACGTGTTTCACGCGTTTATGCACCAGGGCAGCCAACTCGGCCCAGGGCAGGTTTTTGTCGCGCCCGCCTAACAATAAAATGAGCGGCTCATCAAAAGAATGCAGCGCGGCCATGGTGCGTTCGGGAGCGGTGGCAATTGAGTCGTTGTACCACTGGCTGCCGCGGAATTCACGGACAAATTCAAGCCGGTGCGGCACGCCGCTGAAACGTTCAACAACGCTGCGCATAATATCGCCTGAAATATTCAACGCGCCTGCAATGGCGACGGCGGCCAGCACATTGTAAATATTATGGTCGCCGCGCAATTTAATGAGGCTGAGCGGCAAAACTGTCGTTTCGGAATCCTGCAATTTCAGGAAAATTTGACCATCCCGGCAGTAACTGCCTTCTTCGCCGGCCGGGACAGGGTGCATGCCAAAACTGATTAAACGCCCTTTTACCAGGCTGCGCAAATTCCAAGAACCGGGATCTTCGCGGTTTAATACGGCTACATCGCCGGTTTTTTGCCGGCTCAGGATGTGTGCTTTGGCAGCCGTATAGGCTTCAAGCGTGCCGTGCCGGTCAAGATGATTGGGGGTGATGTTTAAAACAGCGCCGATATGCGGCGACGCATGCATTAATTCAAGCTGAAAACTGGAAAGTTCCAGTAAAACTTTATCGTCAGGGGCAATCTGGTCAACAAATTCAATCAATGGCTGGCCGATATTCCCGCCAATCCAGGCATTATGCGGAGCTTGAGTGGCCGTTTTTAGCATTTTGCCAACCAGGGTGGTGGTGGTGGTTTTTCCGGCCGACCCGGTAATTCCGGTGACATCGGCGCACACTTCGTCCATGAAGATCTGGGTATCGTTTGATACCGGCAGACCCCGGCGGCGGGCTTCCAACACAACCGGCAGGTCAATCGATACACCGCCGGACAGACACAGCAAGTCTTTCCCGTCCAGCAAAACGCTGTCGTGGTTGCCCAGCGCCCAACTCAATCTTTCGTACCCCTGCATGCTTTCAAAGGCGCTTTTCAGGTCGGCGGCATCGCGTTTGTCGTTAAGCGTCACAAAAGCGCCGCGCCGAATTAAATAGCGTGCCAGAGCCAGACCCTGACGGGCTGCGCCAATGATGAGAACGTGTTTGCCGGACCAGATTTCTGTCATCGTTTATACCAGCGCCAGCGCAATACCTAACATGGCACATAACAGGCTGACCAGCCAGAAGCGCTGTACAACCTGCGTTTCGCTCCATCCCAGCAACTCAAAATGGTGATGGATGGGTGCCATTTTAAAGAGACGTTTTCCCTTGGTCATACGGAAGTAGGCCACCTGCAACATCACACTGACCACTTCGCTGACCGGGATGATGATAATGATGGGCAACAACCACCAGCGGCCGGTCATTAAAGACACGGTGGCCAGCGTGGCGCCCAATGAGAGCGACCCGGTGTCGCCCATGAATAACTCGGCGGGATGCACGTTAAACCACAAAAAGCCAAAAAGAGCCCCCACCACGGTGAAACAGAACCGACCGATCTCGACCTGGTTTTGCAGAAAAGCGATGCTGCCATAGGCGGTAAAAGCTGTGGCGGCAATCAGGCCGGCCAGACCGTCGAGCCCATCGGTGAAATTAATCGCATTTGAAGCTGCCACAATGATAAACGCGGCCAGCGGAATATAAAAATAACCCAGGGAGACGATCATGTTAACCCCCGGCCAGAAAAGCTCGGGAGCGATGAATACATTTTTGAGTAAAAAGGCAATGATCAACGCCAGGATGGTCTGAATAAGGAACTTGGTGCGGGCGCGCATCCCCAGGCCTTTGCGGGGGCCGCGAATGCCTTCCCAATCATCAATAACACCCAGAATGGCAAAACTGAGCATAACGGCAATCAACAATAAAACCGACTTGTTGGTTACTTCCTTGCCCATAAAGGAGGCAAAGTTAAACAAGATGGTTAATAAAACAACCGGAACAATGAACATCAGACCGCCCATGGTGGGGGTGCCCATCTTGGTGATATGACTTTCCGGCCCTTCCACGCGGATCAGTTTGCCGATCTTAAAGTGCCTGAAAATACGAATAAGCGGCCCGCCCCAGATTACGGCCATCATAAAACATAAGATGCTTAAAGCCAGAGCTAAAGCGGTTTCTTTCATGATTCGATCTCCAATGCATTCACAATGCGCGCCATGCCCATTCCCAGTGAACCTTTAACCAGGGCCGTATCGCCTTTTTGTAATTGTTCTTTCAGGAAAACAATTGCATCCGGCGCCTGCTCAAACCAGGTGATGGCTGAAGCCGGCATTCCGGCCTGTTGTGCGGCCTGAACGGTGGTTTTGCTGCGTGGGCCGACTGCCACCAGTTGGTTACACACCTCGGCTACACGAGCGCCCACCAAACGATGCCCCTGTTTTTCATAGGGACCCAGTTCAAGCATATCGCCCAGAACGGCAACCTTGCGCCCCTCCAACTCTTCCAGCAGGTTAAGGGCTGCCAGGGTTGATTCCGGCGAAGCATTATACGTGTCATCCAGCAGCAGGGCTCCGCTCTGGGTATGTACGGCAACCAGACGCAATTGATTGCGCCCCTGCTGTAGACCCGAAATGATATCCTGCCAGGTCATGTTTTGCATCAGGCCCACGGCCGTGGCGCGTAAAATGGTATGCACTGAATGACGTCCGATGAGCGGCGCGCGTAAATGCAAAATTTCTTTCTGGTAATGCAGGCGGAATTTAATCCCTTCCAGACCCTGCCCTTCAATGTGATCAGCCCACAGGTCGGCGTTTTCGTCGAGACCGTAATAAAAAACGCGTGCTCGGGTTTTTTCAGCCATGGGGCGCACCCAGGGATCATCATAATTTAGGATGGCAACGCCGTCTTCAGGCAGCGCCTGCACCAGCTCGGATTTACCTCTGGCGATGGCTTCCTGTGAACCGGCGCGTTCGGCATGCACGGTGCCGATATTGGTGATCACACCAATGCGCGGTTTGGCCAGATCGCACAAAAAGGCGATTTCGCCGGGTACATAAAAACCCATTTCCAAAACGGCGCGCTGGTGACCGCGCCCCAGGCGCAAAAGTGAAAGCGGCAGGCCGATTTCATTATTCATGTTGCCGGGGCTTTTTAAGGTGCGGAACTGCTGGCTTAAGACATCGTAGATCAGTTCCTTGGTGGTCGATTTACCCACGCTGCCGGTAATGCCGATTACTTCCAGCTTGGGTAATTTTCCGCGCCAGAAAGCGGCGATGACTTGCAGCGCTTTGAGAGTATCTTCTACCAACAGACAGAAGGGCGCTTGAGGCAGGCTGAAATCGGCCGGTAAGGCGGATCGTAAATCAACCAGGGGGTATCCTTCAACCGGGTGCTGCACGAGAGCCAGGCATGCGCCGCGTTTAAAAGCCTCTCCAATATAATCATGCCCGTCCACGCGTTCGCCCACCAGGGCGACGAACAAGGCGGAAGGTATGATTTGCCTGGAATCAATGGCGGCTTCGCTGATTGCCAGCGAAGCCCCTGCAGGGCGAATATTTGTGAGAGCCTCAATTACATCGGCCAGAAAAAACACGACGCACCTACCTGTTAATTACGAGTCATTAATAATTGCTGGCGGGTTGAATCAGGGGGAATATCCATTAAAACCACCAGTTTTTGCACGACGCTTGAAAACACGGGCGAAGCCACCACCGAGCCCCAGATGGAACTCTTCGGTTTTTCAAGCCAGACATACACAATAAATTTTGGATCATCAGCCGGTCCCCAACCCACAAAAGAGGCGTTGGTTACGTTGCTGATATAACCTTCGGGACTGGGGATTTCAGCCGTGCCGGTTTTTCCGGCGACGCGATAATTATCCACCAGGGCAGATGAAGCTTCTTCTTCCAACGAAATTGTCAGCATATCGGTCAATTCATGCGCGGTTTTGGCCGTAATGGGCTGACCGACCTGACGTGCGGGAAAATCAGTTTTTTCACCGTTTTTGATAATCGATTTTAAAATGTGCGGCGACATCATTTTGCCGTCGTTGGCAATGGCGCCGACCGCTTGAACCATTTGCAGCGGGGTGACGGCCAGACCCTGACCAAATGAATTGGTGCCAAGGTTGATATCCGCCCAGTTGGAATCACCGGGGAAGGATAAGGGGAACACCTTTTCACCGGCCAGATCGATATTGGTATATTGACCGATGCCAAAGGCGCGCATGTAATCATAAAAATGTCCGGAGCCCAACTGCATGGCCACCCAGGTAAGGCAGACGTTAAGCGAATGCTGCATACACCCCAACATGGTTTGCTGGCCCCAGGCGGAACGGTCCCAGTTATAAATGGTGTAACCACCCAGTTCGACCGAGCCGGTGTCGTTAAAAGGCGTATCGGCGTTAACAACCCCGGCATCCATAGCGGCTGCCATAGTTAACACTTTAAAAACCGATCCGGGTTCGTAAGTGATGTCGATGGCGCGGTTATAACTTTTGGTTTCAACCACCATGTTGGACTGCCAGTATTCATTGGGATTGATGCGCGGATTGGTTGCCATGGCCAGAATTTCGCCGGTTTCAGGATCCATGACGATGATGGTGCCGGAAATGGCCTGATTTTTCTCGACGGCGCGGTCCAAAATTTCTTCAACCGACTGCTGAATACGGCGGTCAATGGTTAATACCAGGCTGTCGCCCGGCGGCACGGTGGGAATTTCCGCGGCTTCGCGCGGCTCAATGGGAATATCGACCTGCATGGAATTTCCGGCCAGCAGTTTGTTATATTCCTCTTCAACGCCATAATGGGCATCGCCTTCCTTGCGGTCAAGAAAAGCGTAAAAACCGAGCACATTCGACGCCAGCGAATTTTCGGGGTATTCGCGTTTGAGGTGCGGCTGCCATTCAATGCCTTCCAGCGTTCCGGAAGCTTCACCTTCCAGCGCCGGATCGGGATTCTTGCTCAGTTTGCCTTTAATTTCCTGAATCTGGTTGATGGTATCACCATCGACAAAATCTTTAAGAACAATATACTGCTGCCCGGCTTTCAACGGGGTGCTGGCCAGGTTATAAACATCGTTATAATCCATGCCCAACAGACTGGAAAGATGTTTGGCAATGGTACGCGGGTTGCGTTCCGTGTTGGCCAGGTTGATGCCCAGTTCGTACACGGTCCTATTGCCGGCCAGCAGGTTGCCCCAGCGGTCGTAAATGCTGCCGCGCGCAGGCACAATTTCTTCATGTTCGTAACGATAATTGGCTTCGGCTTCTTTGAGCAGTTCCTGGCCGCCGTTGCTGAACTGCACATAAATCATGCGCATAAAAATTAAACCGGTCATGGTTGTTAAAACAATTCCAAGAATATTCAATCGTCCTAAATTTTTCATGGCAATGCACCTCCGGATGACGGATCGTTGCCCATGAGCAGGACGCTTTGAACCAGGTATTCCCATAAAGATTGGCTGAAAGCCGGTTTAATCAGTGAAGGTTTGATTTCTTGCGTGGGAGGTGAGGTTTTAATATCCAACTGCCTGCCGGTATAACCGGGCACGATCAAATAAACCAGTTCCTCTTGAGCGGGAGTCACAAAACCAAGCTCGCCGGCGCGTTTTTCCATGTTGCTGGATGAGATAAAGATGGCTTTCTGCGTTTGCAAATCGGCAATCTCACGCTGATATTCATCACGTTTGATGTCATACTCCTGCACCTGAACACCGGTGGCATAAGCATTGGCCGAAATGCTGAGATAAATCCCCGCAGTAGAACCAAAAATGACCAGGCCTAATAAAATTAGTCCCAGTCTCTGTATCTGAACACGCCAGGGAGCCTGTTGAAAGGCTTGAAAAAATCCTTGAGCCATAACGTCTTGGTCCCATTTAAGGCCTTTAAGGCCTCATTGCAAGAATCATACCACTCCTTACAGTTTTTCGATAACCCTTAATCGTGCGCTGCGCGCACGCGGGTTGACACTTAATTCTTCTTCGCCCGCCTCGATTGGATGGCGGGTAATTAACTTAATCGATGCATGGTGATTACACGTGCATACCGGCTGTTCCGGAGGGCAAATGCAATCACGACTTTCACGCTGGAAGAAATGTTTAACAATTCGATCTTCCAACGAATGAAACGATATGACGGCCAGTCGACCTTCTTTGACCAGGCTTGCCACTGCCAGTGGTAAGGTCTGGCTCAGGCTGTTTAATTCGCCGTTCAGGGCGATGCGAACGGCCTGAAAGGTACGTGTGGCCGGATGAATGCGGCCGCGCTTTGATGCGGAAGCCCGCAAAATCACGTCGGCCAGTTGGCGGGTGGTGACGAGGGGCCTGGCCTGAACGATGGCGCGTGCATACCGGCGAGAAAGCGGCTCTTCTCCGTATTCGTAAATGATGCGCGCCAGCTCCGTTTCGTCCAGCGTGTTTAACAGGTCTGCAGCGGTCGTGGGCTGGGCCGGGTTGAGGCGCATATCCAACGGGCCTTCGGATATAAATGAAAACCCGCGTTCAGGCGTATCGATTTGCATTGATGACACACCCAAATCGAGCAATATGCCGTCCACGGCTGCCCACCCGGCGCGGTTAATTTCATCACGCAAGGCAGTGTAGGAAGCGCGCACCAGGGTAAACCGTCCTGCGAAAGAACTTAAGCGTTGTGCACTGATAGAAAGCGCCTGAGGGTCAACATCCAGACCCAACAGGCCGCCATCAGGTGCACTTCTTTCAAGAATACCCCACGCGTGTCCCCCTGCCCCTACAGTCCCGTCAACATATTTTCCCGGGCTGTGGGGATGCAAAGCATCCATGATCTCTTGGTAAAGAACAGGTAAGTGAGGATAAGCTTGATATTCGGCTGGCCACACGTCCTCACCTATATGGATAAATCTAAGAGCGCAAATCGCTGCTGGTTAGATTCGGCGTCCGCCAGCGGTTCGCTTTGTTTCTTCCAGAGTTCGGGCGACCAGATTTCAAAATAACTGCCGGTGCCCACGACCATTGCGGAAACTTCCAGTTGCACCGGCTGGCGTAAAAATGCCGGAATCAGGATGCGTCCTGCTTTATCCACCTCAACTTTTTCTGCGTTAGAAAAGATTAACCGTTTTAACTGGCGCGCTGTGGGGTCAGCCATATTCATCTGACTGAGACGTAACGACATCTTTTCAAAAATGGCGGGAGTCATTACAATGAGATTCTGGTCAAAACCCAGCGTGATGTAAGCACCGTCTTCCAGCAGGTCGCGATAGCGAGCCGGAATGGTGACGCGTCCTTTTTCATCAATGCTGTGTTCGTACTGACCCAAGAACATAAGTTCTACCTCGTGAAATATGTGGAACGCCGGTTTGACCCGGCGCTCCACTTTGACCCACTTTTAACCACTTTCTTCCACAGTATAAACTAAAAAAATTAAAATTGCAAGCGGTTATTTTCCATTATTAACTTTTGATGAAGATGTTAACCATTGATTTTTTGGGCATGAGTTTAAAAAATATCAACCAAAAACAAACCGTTCAGATGGACGGTTAATTAAAGGGGAATTAAGGAAAGTAGTTGATTAAAAATAGAAAAAAGCCGGTTTTAAGGAGTCTCAGACAAACGTTTGAGGGTGATGGTAAAAACGCTGCCCTTGCCGGGTGTGCTTGTTACTTCAATTGCACCCTGGTGCTGCTCGATGACATGCCGCGCAATGGATAAACCCAGACCTACGCCGCGAAAGAGGTGTTGGCTGTCTTCATCCACATGGTAAAACCGTTCAAAAATATGTGGCAGCACATCCTCCGTAATGCCGATGCCCTGGTCGGCGATTCTGACGCTCATTAAATCGGGTCCCGCTTTAACATCTATGGTCACTTCACCGCCATCCGGGCTGAATTTAATGGCGTTATCCAGAATGGCTGTGAAAGCGCGTTCGAGACTGCGCGGCGCCGCATGGATGGTGGGCAGGTCGGCGGCGATATTAAGCGCGAGCGAAACCTGGTTGCGCACGGCGTTTTTGCGCTGTTTTTCCACCGAAGCCACCACAATGGCGCCGATATCGACGGGAATAAATTTGGGCAGGATTAACTCCATTTCCTGCAAAAATAAAATATCGTTGGTGAGGGTGATAATCTCCTGCAAATTTCGCGAAACAATTTCCAGTGCCGAGTCAAGCGCTTCACCGCTTAATTGGCCGCTCTGAATCATCTGTACAAAACCGTTTGAGGCCGTCAGTGGGGTGCGCAGTTCATGGGCAATTGTTGCCAGAAAACGACTGCGGGCTTTTTCCATATCAGCCAGTTGGCGGTAAGCTTCTTCCAATTCATGCGCTTTCTGGCGCAAGTCGTCAATGGCCATTTCATCGTTTTCGCGCAGTCTGCGGCTGACCTCGCGCACCATTGCCAGGGACATGCTGCTGTGTCCTTCCAGGAAAACCTTAAAATCGTCCTTATTAATTTCAATCACACGGGTCGGAACTAACGTGGTAACCGATGCACCGCGCGGCACCTCGTGGATGATGCCCATTTCTCCAAAAAAATCGCCATTGCCAAGATATTTAAGCAGCCGCAGTTGACTTTCATTAATATGTTTGCTTACCTGCACTTTGCCGTCAATAATGATGTAAAATACATCCTCAATCTGACCCTCATGACAGAGGGTTGTTTGTGGAGGATATTCCTTTAATATACCGATGGAAATCATCTGATGGATTTCGTCGTCTTGCATCCCCGGAAAAGCTTTTTGCAGGGTTAATGGATCGATTTTTGATAAGTCCATAAAAAAATTCTCCTGCCGCAGATTAAATTGTGATTCCTGGAAAATTTCCGCATCGAAAGTCAAATGGATATCCGTTACTGAAATTCCCATTAAGATTGGACATTTTCCACTTTTATTTATCGTTCGTTTGTGTATAATTTATGTTTTTATTATCTTATTGATTTAAAATAGCTTATAATGATTTTACACATTTAGTAAATGAAAGACGAGTTTTTGCGCGGAAAGGAACAGGTTGTTTATGAACAGACAGCCCATACAAATAACCACATCTCGCCTGATCATGTTGTTCGTTATCGGAGTGATCGCCGGTGCGCTCTTGTTGTTCTCCATTAATTACCTGGCTCAAAATGGCCTGCCCAGTTTAGGCCGGATTCAAGACGTGAGATCCATGCCGATTATTTCCGTTTCATATACTGATGTGTACCGTTATTTAAACTCACGGGTACAGACCAAAGGGTATGTGATTATCACCAACGATACCGACAATATCTGCGGTATGTTGGGTTGGTCGACCTGTAATGTCTGGTTGGATAATGACCCCTTGGCAGATGGCCTGGGACTGCACGAAGTTAAAATTCATGTCGGCGATGGCGCCGACTCAATTACCCCGCAGGGAGATCTCTACGATCATTACGGCAATCATTTAAAAATGACTCGCACCGATCAATTTGGCTGGTATCATGTCAGTGTGACGGGCCTGGTGGAAAAATGTTCCGGCAGATCCTGCACGATCACTGTTGATCAGGTTACGGCTATTCCATAACCGATTTTATTCTTTTGGAGATTCGCCCGGAATGATGACGAACAGCGACATTCTTAAAGCTTTTCATTTAAGCATGCAAAACAAAAAAGAACTTAAACTGATCAACAGTTATAAGGGGCTGCCTATATCCTTCCCGGCCAGCGTTGTAACACTTTCCGGTGACAATGTAACTTTAAAGACGGATCGTTCACAAATTGTTTGTATGTATCGCGACCATGACACCTTTGTGCAGGGTGAGTTTTTTCCCGAAACCATCCGGGCTTATGTCAGCCAACTGGATTTGGTAAAAGTTGAAGCGATGTTGTCGTATTATGAGATTCCCAAAAGCAGCTTTAACAATCGCTCTCAAATTCGCGTGGAACCCGATAACCCGATTTCAGGGAATATTAAAGTTAAAGAGATGCGCATTCCTTTTCGCGGAGAATTGGCCGACATATCGCAGGGCGGCATGGGTATTTATATTGAAGAACGCCTGTTTTTACCCAATGTCTATCACCCCGGTGCCGAAATAACGGTCATGATCAGCCTGCCTACGTCGGGCAAAATGGCGGCTCGCACCACTGTGAAATACAGTGATCCCACGCGCGACGAACGTTTTGACGCGCAACAATCCCGGATTGATATGTTTGCGGGGGTTACACGCCCGCTGACCTCGGTTTCATCGGCTTCCTACCAACTTAACCAGGACGGCGCATTGGAAGTGCGCGGGATTATCGTTAAAGCCACGCGCGACCAGGCTCAGCGCCGTTACCGCCTGGGAATGAAATTTGCCCCTAACGAGGCCACGCGAACGATGATTAACCAGTTCATCACCATTCGCCAGGCTGAAATCATTAATGAAATCCGTACGGAATATAACGCCCTGCTGAGTGATTTACAGGGCGGCCGGCGATAATTTCCCTTGTATTGGAAAGTTTAACTTAAGAGGCTGTCCACAATCTTTTGCGCAGCCGTACCGTCGCCAAAAGGATTGGCCGCTTGCGCCATGCGCCGGTAGGCTTCGGCGTCATTTAATAACCGGTTGACATTTTGAATGATGAAATCGCGGTTGGTACCCACCAGCCGCGCCACTCCGGCGGCCACGGCTTCGGGCCGTTCGGTCGTTTCGCGCATCACCAGCACCGGTTTGCCCAGGCTGGGCGCTTCTTCCTGAATGCCGCCTGAATCGGTTAATACCAGACTGCTTTTGGCCATCAGGTGCACCATGGGCAGGTAGTCGAGCGGGGCAATGAGATGTATGTTATTAATGCCTTCCAGAATGGCATGCACGGGTTGTTGTACATGCGGGTTGAGGTGTACCGGGTAAACGAAGTTGATGTCCGGGTGCTGCAAAGCCAGTTCGCGAATGGCCTGGCACAGGTTCAGGAAGGGCTCACCGAAGTTTTCACGGCGGTGAGCGGTGACCAGGATCAATCGCCGGTCGGGGTCAATGGCCGCCAGGGGGCCGGCGGCCCAGTCGTAGGGCAGGGCAGCCACCTGTTTGAGTGCATCAATCGAGGTGTTGCCGGTGACCCGGATTAAGGCATCGGGCACGCCTTCTCTGAGCAGGTTCTGGCGGGAAGGTTCGGTGGGGGCAAAATAGAGGTCGCTGAGCACGTCGGTCAGCCGGCGGTTGGCTTCTTCGGGGAAGGGTTGGTATTTGTCGCCGGTACGCAGGCCAGCTTCAACATGCCCGATTTTTACGCGGTGATAAAAGCCCACCAGGGCAGCGCCCATCACGGTGGTTGTGTCACCCTGCACCAGAATCCAGTCGGGTTTAACGCTCTGCATGACCGGGTCGAGGCCGCTGATGATGGCGGCGGTAATCTGCGCCAGGCTCTGATCGGGTTTCATCAGGTTCAGGTCGTAGTCGGGGGTTATTTTAAACAG
>JAJTBH010000392.1 GCA_021287005.1 Anaerolineae bacterium | reverse complement strand
CGCTGCCCACCCCCGGCCTGACCGGGTTTAAACCAATCCATCACCCGGTCGCGTTTAACGCCGGCCAGGGCTGCAATGCTCTCTGCACCGCCTGACAACCAGAAATCATTACGCGTGACCCCGCTGGCGGCGTGATGGTAAATTAATGAACGGCAAAACAGGATAAATACCGCCAGGCTGTCGCCCAGCAGGGCTACGTTTTTTTGCATAAAATACCATGAGACGGTTAAAAAGCGGTCTCCACCGCCGCTTAACCCCAGGTGAGTGGCCAGCGATTCGGCCAGGATTAACAGGGGCGGGTTAAGCGCTTTCCCCAACAGGCCGGCCAACACTTCGGCCACATCCGGGGCCGGGCCGTTTACTGCCTGATCACCGGCTGCCGGCAGGCGCAGGGGATAAACCAGAATCTCACGCGGGTGCAGACTCAGCGCCAGTTTAAGACAGGCTTCGGGATCTTGAATGAAATCATGCTCGACCAGCCAGCGTGATAAATCGGCGCTGTCGCCGGGGGTCAGACCGGGCGCGCGCATGCGGATATTAAGCTGCGGGCGCACGCTGCCGTCCGGACGGGTGACATAACGGTTGGGGCCACGTTCCAAAAACCAGTCAATTTTTTGGTGGTCCTTAAACAGCCGTTTAACCGTTATCAGAGATAAACCGCTCCAGCGCGCCATTTCTTCATAACCGGTATCAATCGAACGCTCGCGTTCGGTGCCGCGTTTGCCGCCGGTTTTTAAATAATGAATCTGGTAAAGCGCAATCCATAATAAAATAGCCGCGGGGCTGGCGTAAGGCAGCCAGCGCAGCAGATAACGCGGCAGGCTTAATACCCGCTCCGGCTGCAAAACAATCTCACGCGCGCTTTTATGCACCCAAACCAGGCGCAGGGTTTCACCGGGTATACCGGACGGTTTTAATTCGGGTGTTGCTTTACCCGGCGGGTTTAAAAGGGCCTCGGGTTCTTCAGGCACAAAAGCCACCTGCACATCCCAATCGTTGGTCAGGCCGCACAGGTAACGGGTTAACTGCGGTGCGGCACGGTCGGCCAGCCACTCGGCGCTGGCCGGGTCAGGCGTGCGGATGATAAAAGTTTTGTCTTCGGGAGAAAATCGAAGCAGGCGGGTGTTTTTTAACAGGCGGCTGGCGCCGTTGTTGTTGCCGGATTGTTCCAACAACATCAGGCAGTTATCCCAGATGCGGCCGTAGGAATCAGCAGTGTTCATTCAGTCACCCTCTCTGAATGAACATAAAACACCGCTTCCACCCCTGTTTTCGACCTTGACAAACCGCCTCCATTCCTTATAATAAATAAGCAACATTAAAACCTGCGAACGGGGTTCCCCAATTCCTTCGCCTTGACTTGCGAAATCGGTGTGCCAGCACCGGTTTCTTATTTAATTATTCCGGCCTGAAAACAAATTAATCAGGCCGATTTTTTGCGCGTAGACGTTTTACGCGTATTTTTGTCCTCAATTTTTTGGCGCAAGTCATAAAACGAATGCACCTGGGCCAGTTCTTCGGCATCAAACTGGGCCAGTGTGTCGGCCAGCGAATAAAGGGCAAACGCCACCAGGCGGCTTTTGCTGACCGATTGAATGTTTTTTAATTTTTCCAGCAGGTCTTCGATCAATTTTTTGATCTCAACCGAAACTTCCAGGTGCATTTGCACCGTGGGAACGGTTAAAGCGGGCCGCCCCACCGGTCTGCCGATTTTCACTTTTGATTCAATTTTGGTACGCTCGGCATCGAGCAGTTTCTCCCAGGGATAATCAGCCAAGTTCACCTCCGCGAGCCCCCAAAATAACGTATGTTTTATTTAATAATATAGCGTATGTTATATTATATAAATTAGTGTACACTAAAATAAGCCCTAAAAAAACCCCGAGAGTCGGGGCGTTTGTACAAGGGTATTTTTGAGTAGAAATTAAACTACACGAAATGTTCATAATAACAACTCATCAATATTCACTTCATAAGCTGATTTAAGCTTTTGAATGGCGGTTTCGACATCGTTTTCATCGGCCACGGCTTTACCGGTGGACATGATCTGCATCAATACATATTTTGAAAGTTTTACGATTTTGCGCGGATAACCTTTGGTGGTGTTAAAAATACTAAAAAACGCTTTCGAGGTAAAAATAGGCTCGTTGCGTCCGGCCACCACACAGCGATAGTTAATTAACTTGATGGTTTCATCCAGGTCCAGCGGGTTGATATCCAGCCAGGCCTGCACCCGATCGTAAAGTTCGGGTTTGCGTTTAAGGCGAATGAGCAACTCAGGCTGACCAAAAAGGATGATCTGCACCAGTTTGCGGGTTACGTCGAAGTTAAAACTCTTGTGAATAAATTCCAATGAGTCGGAGGTCATCTTCTGCGCGTCGTCCATTAAAATAACCAGGTTAACATCCGTTTTGGCCGATTCTACGATAAAATCATTAAAGATTTTCCACTGCCCGCCCACTCCCCGACCGGGACGTAAACCGAAGGCACTGCAAACCGTATAAAGCGTGTTAAACTCGGTAGTTAAATTTTGAGCGTCGAGATAAATGGGTTTAACTTTTGTGTTTTCGAGATATTTGGAATAGGTCAGGCGCGCCAGGCTGGACTTGCCCATGCCGTAACCGCCCAATGAAACCGCCAGACCCCAACGTAAATCAATGGTTTTGGTGATGCCGTAAAAAACGTTGCGGTGAGCCGGTGACAGGTATAAAAACCGTACATCGGCGGATTCGTTAAAAGGGGTCTCGTTGAAACCGTATTTGCGCAGTAAAATTTCTTCCTGCGACTGGTCAAATGACATTCCGTTCAGGTCCATTGGCAGCCTCCAAGACTATTGTAATGATTAACCGCCTGTTGTCAAGTGTGTTATAAGATTAGCAGCCGCCATGATCTCCCTTGTTGAGCCTAACAGCCTCTTAAAATAAGTCTTTGATAATTGCATTTAACCCAATCTTATGCTATCATAGAACAAATGGATCAATCGTATTTTGTATTTACTCATCGGCTTTTGCGTAGGGTGTGGTCGATCTTTGACCGCACCCATCCTGCGCTCAAATCTGGCAAAGCGGTGCGGTCTGCACTTTTTCCAGCCGCATAGACTCATGGGCACCGCGCAAGTCGCTTGACCATGCACCCTACCGGGGCCGGATGTTGAGTTTGCTTGCTCCAACCTCTTACCGGTGAGTAAATACCATATTTTGCACCCGGGTGCAAAATATGGTTTGCGGATCATCTTTTGGTAATGTGCATTTTAACTGATTAATAGTATAGCACATATGTTCTATATTTACAAGGAGGAAAAAGCGGAATTTCCCGGTTTCCGTTGCAAAACTTATGAAAGTAATCACAATTGCCAATCAAAAAGGCGGGGTTGCCAAAACCACGACCGCCATTAACCTGGCTGCCGGGCTGACGCTGTATGAAAAGGCGCTTTCTCCCGACCGGCCCCGGCGTGTGCTGCTGGTAGATCTGGACCCGCAGGGCAACGCTTCTTCGATTGCCTCAACCGGCTTGTTTAACCAACGCCAGGTGGAGGTGCCCAAAAAAACCGTGGCAGACCTGTTGTTGGATGAAAATATTCCCGCTCCGGCTGAAACCATTTTCACTGCGCAGATTC
>JAJTBH010000391.1 GCA_021287005.1 Anaerolineae bacterium | reverse complement strand
TTGAAGCGGCTCGCGCCGGGGAACATGGCCGCGGATTTGCCGTAGTAGCCGATGAGGTGCGCAAACTGGCTGATAAGTCGGCTAGTTCGACCAAGGAAGTATCGGAACTGGTACATGAGATTCAGAGGACGGTGCATGAGACTTCCGGCGCGATGGATACCAGCAATCAGGAAGTGCAAAAAGGTGTGGAACGCACCCGCCAGGCCGGAGAAGCCATGCGCCAGATATTAAATTCGGTCGTATCGGTGCACGAACGGGTGATTGAAATTTCAAACTCGGCCAACGAAATGACCGGTTTTGTCAGCCATATGCTTGACTCGGTGGAGAACGTGCGCGGTGTGGTGGATGAAAACCAGGCCGCGGCGCAGCGTATGGAAGACGGCGCCAGAGAAGTGGATGAGGCCATGCACCAGATTGCCAGCGTCAGCGAGGAAAACAGCGCTGCCGTGGAAGAGGTGAGTGCGGCCGCCGAGGAGATGCACGCCCAGGTGGAAGAGGTGAGCCGGGCTGCCCAATCATTAAGCGACCTGGCGGTCGAACTGCAGCAGGCGGTGATTAAATTATCGGTTTCCAAAAAGGCCGGTCGAACGGCGCGTGGGGCATCATTTAACGGGCGTATTCAATTTGTTAAAAAACAATACGGTGAAGCCGCCTACCAACGGGTGCTGTCTCATTTACCTTTTGCCGTGCGTGAAACTTTAGCTAAAAACCTGGATGCCAATGGCGAATATCCGCGCGAACATCTGGAGACTTTAACCGATGCCATTCGTAAAGAGTTAAGCAACGGCAGCGATGACATTTTACGCGAAATGGCCGCTTTTCGCGCTCAGGCTGACCTGACCGGCAACATGGCGCAGTATTTTCGGGCCGGCGATCCCTCGTTTGTCATGCACAAGGTTGATTTAATCCTGCGCCATAACTGGGGCGGTGATGTGCCCGTGCACATTAAAGACCTCGGCCCGGCGCATATGTTGATCCAGGTGGAAAAAGTCGGCAAGATTCCGCGCGAAGCCTGCACCTATAACAATCCCGGTTGGTTTGAAGGCGCCATTCGTTTGGCCGGCGGTATTCCGACCGTTAAAAAGACGCGTTGTATTTATGATGGAGATCCCTATTGCGAATATGATGTGAAATGGGAAATGGCTAAAAAATAACCTCTCACCCTGATTAAAAAAGGAATTGTTTAAAAAACCACCCGGTCGTGAAAAACAGGCAGGTTTACTTAAACGCGCCTGCCCGCGGAAAACCGGACCTGAATAAAAAATATCTGTCCCATTGAATAATTCTCCCGATTCCTTAACCGATATATTGCTTTTATCCATTTTTATGTTTTCAGAAATAGAGGAGAAAAATAGTGGAGAAGAATAAGAAGATGAAGAAATTTGGTGTACTGGTAGGTGGGGGCCCGGCCCCCGGCATAAACAGCGGCATTCATGCCGTAACCATGGAAGCGTACCGCAACGGCTGTGAAGTGTTCGGCATTTGTGACGGGTTTAAGCAGTTGATGGAAGGTGAACTGGTCGGCACGCCGCTGACGCCCGCCGAAGTGGCTTATATCTACAGCGAGGGTGGCTCCATTTTACATACCGCCCGCGCCAACCCCACTAAAAGCCCCGGCGCGCTGGAAAAGGTGGTTAAAACCCTGCACGAAGCCGGCATCAATGCCCTGGTATCCATTGGCGGCGATGATACGGCTTTCTCTGCGGCGCGTGTGGCGCAGTATGCTCAGGAGACGATGGGCATTGAGTTAAAATCGGCGCATGTGCCCAAAACGATCGACAACGATCTGCCTCTGCCTGAAGATATTCCCACTTTCGGCTTTGAGACGGCCCGTGAAACGGGTACGCGTTTGGTCATGAACCTCAAGCGGGATGCCGCCACCAGCTACCAGTGGTTTCTGGTGTTAAGCATGGGCCGCCAATCGGGACATCTGGCTCTGGGCATCGGTCAGGGCGCTCTGGCTACCCTGACCCTGATTCCGGAGGAGTGGCGAGGTAAGGAGATTCGCCTGCAATCGGTGGTGGATGTACTGGTGACCAGCATGTTGATGCGTTCGTTGCAGGGCAAACCTTATGGCGTGGCAGTGTTGGCCGAAGGGCTGCTTGAAAACCTGGCGCATGAGGACTTAAAAAGTCTCGACCATGTTGAACGTGACGAACACGGGCATATTCGCCTGGCCGATATTAATTTTTTGGATGTGCTTAAAAAAGCGCTGGATAAGGAACTGGCCGGACTGGGGATCAAACATAAAATGGTCAAACACACCCTGGGGTACGAATTACGCTGTGCCCCGCCCTGTGCCTATGACATTGAATATACGCGCAGCCTGGGCGGCGCGGCAGTCGACTTTTTGTTGCAGGGTTTCAGTAATGCCATCATCACCCTGCAGCGCGGTTTGATTGTGCCCATTCCCTATGATCAGATGATCAACCCCGAAACCGGCCGCACCGAAGTGCGTTTGGTTAACATTGATGGGTTTAAGTACCAGTCGGCCTATAAGTTTATGACGCGCCTGAAACCTGAACATGCCGGTAATGAGGCTTTGTTTGCCGGCCTGGCATCCCTGACCAACCTGGATGTTGAGGCTTTTAAACGGCGTTATGTTTATCTGGTGGACGGCCTGTCATAAATTTTGAAGCGAATTATTTTATAATGTTTGCCCGATCCTGATGTTAAATAAAAAAGCCGTACTTATTAAGTGCGGCTTTTTAACTAAATTTCGTAAAAATCGCTTTCACCGCGCGTATTTTGCGGCGGGTGAATAAGGCCCCCGGCGATGCCGCGCATAACCGCGTCGGTGCGGCTGGTGGCGTGTAATTTTTCAAAAATCCGCGCCAGGTGCCCCTGAACGGTGCGGTCGCTGATGTTTAAATCCAGAGCAATGCTTTTGTTGGTTAACCCTCTGGCGACCAGGGTTAAAATCTCGGCTTCGCGCTCGCTGAGCCGCTCCGGGGGTAAAACCGGGATGCTGGCCTGAGCGACTACTTTATGCAAGACGGCCGGGTCAACCACCGATTTTTTCTGGTGTACACTGCGCACGGCGTGCACGATTTCGGCATCCGAAGCGGTCTTTAGAAGATATCCGCTGGCGCCGGATTTTAAAAAGGCATTAATATAAATATCATCCTCAAAGCTGGTAAAAATTAATACATTGCCTTTCCACTGCGTGGCCTGCGCCCGGCGCGTAATTTCAAAACCGCTCATTTCAGAAGTCTGAATATCGCAAATCAGGACGTCGGGATTAAACGTTTCAATCAGACTTAAGGCTTCGCTGCCGTCAGCGGTTTCGGCCACCACTTCCATGTCGGGTTGTTGTTCCAGAAAAAGTCTAAGCCCGGCGCGCACCACGTTTTGCGGGTCGATGATCAGCACACGAATGGATGATGTGGATGGGTTCAATCTGTTTATTCCTGACCGGGTTTCAGAATATTTATGAGCGTCTGCCGGGTGTGAGTGTAATGCAAATGCCATGATGTTTTTGAATGATATATTAGTTTAATTATAGCCATTTTTGCGAGTTATAAAATCCGGCAGGGAGATTGATGAAATATCTCCCTGCCGGTTTATTACCGGGCGGCTCAGGCCTTCTGTAAAGCCTGGTCGAGATCCCAGAGGATGTCTTCAATATCTTCAGTGCCGATGCTCAAAC
>JAJTBH010000390.1 GCA_021287005.1 Anaerolineae bacterium | reverse complement strand
CCAACCCCGACGCCTATGCAAACATCAACCATTGACCCGACCCTTGCAGCCCAGTTTATTATCACTTCGGTGCCTACTCGCCTGGCGACCTTCACCGCGCCTGCACCGTTAAGTATTCCGACTTTTACGGCAGAGGAAAATGCGTCCGGACCGGGGAATATTCCCATGGGATTGGTTATTTTTGCCCTGGCGGCAATCGGTATTTTGACCGGTTTGTTTTCTATGGCGCAGCGCAGATAAATCAGGCAAAAAATACTTTCAACTTCTTTCGACAAGAAAGGCTCATCTTGTGGCCGGTAGCGTCTTCACAATATTCTACATTTGCGCCAAGGTTGGTTAGTTGTTCATGTAAATGTCTGGCTTTTTCAATGGGGATAATATCATCCTGAGTGCCGTGTGCAATCAGGATGTTTTTATTCAAGATATTTGAAGTTTCAACCCTTTGTTGAAAATTAACCGGTAAAAAGCCCGACATGCAGGCGATTTTGTTAAATGAATTGGGCGAACAAAAACCCAACAATAAGGACATGGCTGCGCCCTGACTGAAACCGGCCAATACAATTTCTGAAATATTTAAATTAAAAAATTTGATCCATTGCGGAATGAGGGAATAAAGTTTTTCGGCAGACAGAGATAATTCATCCAACGCTTTTGGCTCAACATCCGGAATACGCGACCATTTTGTGAAAGAAGGCGCCCAGGTATATCCGCCTTCTTCGGTTGGGTAAAAGGCACGTGGGGCGATGATGGCATATTCTTCAGAAAAATCGGAGAAAAATATTTGCATTGAATTTTCATCTCCATTCCAACCGTGTAATAAAAGGCAAAGTTTTCGGCTGGATGAAGAAAGATGAGAAACCCTCAGGATCATTTCCTGGTGAAGAATTACTGTGGAATCACTCTTTGCGGGCATTTTTGACGATCCAATCTATTAATAAAAATACTAAATAAATCACAACAATCGGGATAAAACCCGCACCGATACAAAGCAGGCCCATAACTGCCGCAGATGGACCTAATAAGAAAAATATAAGGCCTTCACCGACAATAAACAGGATTAAAATCCCTCCAATAATCAATTGAAGGTTGGTATTACGGGCGTATTTGTTCGGATCAAAATTCATAGGTTAAGTGTTGGTTGATTAAATTGCTGCCATTTTCGTTTGATTTTAGCACCAAATGCCAGCGTTTTTGATATGGAGTCAATTTCCTTGTCGACTGATTTTATGCCGGTTTCAATTAATTCCTCCGGGTTTACCTGGTCCAACATGCCATATTTATCAACGTCAGGCCGAATAATAACATCCGGTTTTTCAATGGACATTCTTAATTCGGTTAACATTCGGGATGAGACATCAATCGATTTGGTAAAAATCGTAAAAGCCTGTGCAATTCGCAGTCGTGAAAATTGTTCGATAATGGGTATCGGAATAGGGGCATTGATTGGCAAAACATCCGGCATGTGAACCCAATCATCGGGGCGTGAGGTTAAACAACTGGCAATGACCGGCAGGTCAGGCCGCAACCAGCGGGCAAGGTTAACCGGCACCGGGTTTAAAACAGCGCCGTCGACGAAATCTTTATCCTCAATCGTTCGCGGCGGAAAAATGCCGGGGACGGCAATGGATGAAAGCACGGCATCAATCACGCGATTTTCGCTAAACACAAATTCACGCGATGTTTTAATATCGACTGCCGGGCAGGCAAATTTTATTTTTAAATCGTTAAAAGTGATTTCTCCCAGTTTATTCGCCAATATCTGGGTAATGGAATGTAAACTTAATAAAGCTCTGCCTTCCACACGGTTGAAGAAAAAACTTTTTTGATCAAAATCGTTGACAAGGTTTGCTATCTCAGCCGGTGTATAACCGGCACAATAAAGCGCCCCGACCAGGGATCCGACACTGGTGCCGGCAATTGCTTGAATTTTGAAGCCAAGTTCTTCGAGGCGCATTAATACACCGATATGAGCGATACCCTTAATTCCACCACCACCCAGCGCCAATGATATTTCTTTTGCCATGTTTTCCTCATAAAAAATAGATTATCAAAAAATAATGTAATATAATTTTTTAAATTGTAAACGAATAATATTAAAATTGTGAATATTATTCCAAATTTACCAGGAATAAAAAATCCTTATAAGAGGAGATTAATATGTTCGAGATTGGGAAGGCCACACACGCAGGTATAAAGAGAAAAGAACATCCCAATCAAGATTCCATCGGCGTTGTTTTTCCAGGCTTTTTTAATCGTAAACCTCCATTATTAATTGTGGCTGATGGAATGGGGGGCTATGAGGGTGGCGCTATTGCCAGTCAGATGGTGGTTGATGTCTTAATGGATCTATATTCGCATAATAAAGCACAAAACGATTATCGAACTTTGTTATCGGATATGATTCTGGCTGCCCATGAAGCGGTAAAATATCGCATTATCGATTCACCTGAAATTGCCAGGATGGGCAGCACGGTTGTTGCCGTAATTCTTGACGATAAATGTGTTTATATCGGTAATGTCGGCGACAGCCGGGCATATATTATCAACCCGGATGATGTCGAACAAATCAGTTGGGATCACAGTTTTGTCGGAGAATTGGTCCGGCAGGGTATTATCAATGAGGAACAAAGTTTGGTGCATCCTAAACGTAATATTTTAACCATGTCAATAACGGCTCAAAGAAACGAAATCGAACCATATGTAAGTAAACATATATTAAAGAGTGGTGATTGTGTTTTGTTATGTTCGGATGGTTTATGGGGGGTGGTTGGTATTGATGAAATTAAAACCACCGTATTAAATAACCCGGCGCAACTGGCAGCCGAAAAATTGATTGAAATGGCCAACGAAAATTATGGGCCGGATAACATTTCAGTGATCATAGCAAGAAAAAAATAAACGGAATCCTGCATGGCGGAAAAAAATAAATCAACGTCCGGGGTGAAGGTTCAAGCCCTGGATATAAATGTGCTGCGAATAACCCATTATTTTAGTGAAGATAACTCGAATATTATTTCACCAGCCTGGCTTGATGATGTGATTATTAATAACTGCAAAGATGTGCTATTTAACGGCAGAGTGGATATAAAAGACGGTCTGGTTTCAATAAGTGACGCTGATGGAAAAATAAAATATTTCGAAAAAGAATTCTCCTTTCACCGGGAAAAATGGAAACTTAATATCGATAAACAATCCGGTGAGTTTTTATACGGGTGGGGTGAACAATTTACCCATTTCCATCAAAAATATGGAAAATTTAAGTTGTCGGCCCGGGAATCACCTGAGTTTCTTCAAAACAAGCAAAGTTATTCCGCCATTCCATATTATTTTAGCAGCGCCTGTTATGCATTCTTTCTGTTAAATGCCTATGAAACTGATTGGACAATCAGCGAAAACAGCCTTAAGGTGGAAGCTCATGGCGGAGGTGCTGATTATCTGGTTATTTTGGGTGAAAACCCAAAAGAAATATTGGATACATATACTCGTTTAACCGGGCGTCCCAAACTTATTCCACGTTGGGCATTTGGTCTGTGGGCTACTTGTTATCCACAAGAAAACCAGTTCAGAGTGCTGCAATATGTTCGAGAACATCGTGAGCGGCAAATTGCGCTGGATGTACTGGTTTTAGATTACCATTGGGAAGAACATTTTCACAA
>JAJTBH010000389.1 GCA_021287005.1 Anaerolineae bacterium | reverse complement strand
TGGGTTTACCGGAAATATCAGGCTGGCCAACGCGACCCCATGCAGGTTTGGATGGGCCCCGTATATGACCTTTTGCGCGATAAATATCGCATTGATGAAATTTATCAGGCTTTGTTTATGCGACCTTCGGCCTGGGTGGCAACCACTTTTGTCTCAAACTGGGTCGATCGGAAATTCCTGGATGGAATATTATTTGGAATTAGCCAATCCGGATTGATATTCGGAAAATTCCTGCGTCAGATCATCGATCTTCCCATTTTTAACCGTGGTTTGGAAACCGTATTTGGGCAATCACCGCTGATGTTTGGTGACGGTTTGCGCCGGATTCAAACCGGGCGCATTCAACAATATGTGCTGTTTTCATTAATGGTTGTGTTGATTGTGACTCTGGTCGTGGTCGGTATTAGTTTCCCCGTTCCGGGCCGCTAAAGAGGTATTATGATAAATTTATCCGATCATCTTTTAAGCTTAATCCTGTTTACACCCTCTCTGGTAGCGCTTTTGTTATTCCTGGTGCCGGCTGCACAAATTAAGGCGATTCGCTGGACAAGTCTATTGGGAAGTTTGTTGACCTTTGTATTATCCATGATTGTATGGCTGCGGTTTTTACCCCAGGCCACCGGTTTTCAAATGGTTGAACACGCCGATTGGTATGGCACCGTGCATGCCTCATATTCACTCGGAATAGACGCGTTATCTCTGGTCATGGTCTTATTAACCACCTTCCTGACGCCGCTGGCGATCTGGGCTTCCTTTAATCTTAAAGATCGTGCCAGAGCTTATATGCAATTGTTTTTATTGCTTGAAACGGGTATGTTGGGTGTGTTTTTATCCCTGGATTTACTTCTCTTTTTTGTCTTCTGGGAAATCGGCCTGGTGCCCATGTATTTCATCATCAACCAATGGGGTGGACAAAAGAGATATGAAGCGTCATTAAAATTCTTTCTTTTTACGGTGGGTGGGTCCCTGGGTTTGTTGCTGGCGATTGAATTGATGGGTGTTATTCCCGGTATTCAGACTTACAGCCTGGTTGAACTTTATCAAAAATGGCCGGGCCTGGCCGGTTTTAGTTTCCTCGGTGTCGATATTTCCTTTATTAAAACCCTGGTCTTCTGGGCTTTTGTGATTGCCTTTGGCGTCAAGGTGCCGGTTTTTCCATTACATACCTGGCTGCCCGATGCCCATACCGAAGCGCCGACGGCCGGCTCAATGCTGTTGGCAGGGGTGCTGCTTAAATTGGGCGCCTACGGTTTCATGCGCCTGGTCCTGCCGCTTTTCCCGCAGGAAGCGCATACCTATGCCTGGGTATTGGCTTTGCTGGCAACCCTATCCGTCATTATGGGTGCGTTGGGCGCCTGGGGCCAAACGGATTTTAAACGACTGGTAGCTTATTCTTCCATTAACCATATGGGATTCGTGATGCTGGGTGTGGCCACTGCTGCATACGCGCGCGGCACACAAGATGCCATCATCGCCATGAATGGCGCAGTATTACAGATGGTGATGCACGGTCTGTCGGCAGCCGGAATGTTTTTCATGGTCGGCGTGATTTATGAACGGGCCCATACGCGCGATTTAACCGAATTTGGAGGTTTGATGGCGCTGCTGCCGAAATATGGCGGACTGTTAACCTTTATGTCGTTAGCGTCCTTAGGTTTACCCGGAATGGGCGGATTTATCGCCGAATTTCTGGTAGTTCGCGGTGCATTTCCGGTGATGACTCTGGCGACCGGTTTGTGTGCGGTTGGTTTATTCTTTACCGGCGCTTACATACTTAAGGCGTTGAAATTGGTCTTGCACGGCCCATTAAACCAACGCTGGGTGGGGCATTTGAGCGATATGACCTGGCGTGAAGTATTAATTACGGCGCCATTAATGGTTTTGTTGTTATTGTCCGGTATATTCCCGGCCTGGATACTGGATTTGATTAATCAAGCCAGTAAAACCCTGTTTTAGAGAGGTAAAACGACATGATGATTCCATACCTCAGTTTGATTATTTTTATCCCTCTGATTGCCGGGGTAATTTTGTTGTTTGTACCACAGCAAAAGAAAAATAATTTTGGGAATCGCCACCAGTGCGGCCAGCCTGGATTTATTATTGACCGGTTGGGTTTATTTTAACTATCGCCTGGATATTGGCGGTTATCAGTTTTTAGAGCATATCGAGTGGGTGCCGCAGTTGGGCATCAGTTATTATGTCGGCGCTGACGGCATCAGCCTGCCAATGTTGCTTCTAGGCGCAATCGTCACCTTCTGTGGTGTTTTGGTTTCCTGGCGGGTGGATGAAAGAAAACGGGAATATTTTGCTTTTATGATGTTCCTGGCCGGCAGTGTGCAGGGCGTTTTCGCAGCTCTCGACCTGTTTATGCTCTTTTTCTTTTTTGAGTTGGCTGTATTCCCCAAATATTTGATGATCATTATCTGGGGTTCACCCAAAACCCGCGAATATGGCGGCATGAAATTAACCCTTTATTTATTCATCGGTTCCATGTTGGCCTTATTGGGCGCGCTTGCCGTATACAGCGGTTCGGGTTTGCGCACTTTCGACATGCTGCAATTGGAAAAAGCCGGTTTCTCGGTTGATTTTCAACGCTGGTGGTTTGTGGCGTTATTTTTGGGCTTCGGAATCCTTTCGGGTATTTTCCCACTGCACTCCTGGGCTCCCGATGGTCACGTGGCAGCCCCTACGGCCATCTCGATGCTCTTGGCAGGTGTGGAAATGAAAGTGGGCGCTTATGCTGCATTACGTGTCGCGATTGTTTTACTGCCTGAAGGGGCGCGTTGGTGGGCTCCCTGGATTTTGGTGCTGGCGACAATAAATGTTGTTTATGGCGCTTTAATAGCCCTGATCCAAAGCGATTTTAAATATGTCATTGGTTTTTCATCCGTTTCGCACATGGGGCTGGTTATGTTGGGTTTTGCCAGCCTGAACCGTGAAGGCTTAACCGGCGCAGGGCTGCAAATGTTTTCACACGGCATTATGACGGCTTTATTTTTTGCCATCGTTGGAATGGTTTATGACCGCACCCACACACGCGAGATTTCGCAGTTGGGCGGTTTGTTTAAACTAATGCCCTGGGCAGGAACTGGTTTTATTGTCGCTGGCCTGGTTTCGATGGGCATGCCCGGATTTTCGGGTTTTATTGCAGAATTTCCCATTATGATGGGTGTCTGGCAGGCAGCCCCCTGGGCGGCAATGATTGCTGTCCTGGGTGTATTAATCACCGCCGCCTATATTCTGCTGGTTGTCCGGCGAGTCTTTTTTGGTCAGGCAAACGCCGAATATGCCAGTCTCAACCTGAATATTCATGTACAGGACAAAATCGTGATTGCCCTGCTGGTCTGTGTGATTATTTTACTGGGCTTTTTCCCGTCCTTAATGAGCCCCTTGATTCAATCAGGAATGGATCGGGTATTAACGCTGGTGGGAGGAGCTTAAACCATGTTAACACTGAATGATATGCTAATTAAGGTTTTACCCATTCTGGGAGTTTTTGTTCTGGCAGGCATTATCTTATTTCAGGGCATCATTTTTCGCAATAAAGATAAACATTGGGCCGGATGGATAAGCCTGGGAGGGCTAATTATAATCCTCGGTCTGGCTTTGTTTGTTGAACCGGCACCGCAAAAGAGTTTATTAATATTCGGTAGCATGCTGCGTA
>JAJTBH010000388.1 GCA_021287005.1 Anaerolineae bacterium | reverse complement strand
TTACCCCCTTCAGTGCGAATGCCGTTTTGAGCCAGCGGCAGGCGATAGATGGAATCTTTTTGTAATTTATGCGAAATAGCCAGGCTCACCGCCACTGCAAACATCAACGGTAAAATGATGCGGTAATCATGAGTCATTTCAAACAACAACAAAATGGCCGTCAGGGGGGCATGGACCGTTCCGGCCAGTACTGCCGCCATACCTACCATAGCAAAAGCCGGCGCTGAAATGTTTAAAGCCGGGAAAAGCTGGCTGGCGGTCACGCCAAACGCACCGCCCAACATGGCGCCCAAAAACAGGGAAGGTGCAAACACGCCGCCCACAAATCCGCCGCCAATGATGAGCGGAGTCAGAATCAATTTGGCTACCAGCAGGAACAATAAAAACAAGGCCGGGCGTGAAGATGAGGTTAACACAGAACCGATGGTGTCATATCCCACACCAAACAACTGCGGATAAAAGACACCCACCAGCCCCACCCCCAGGCCGGCGATGGCCGGTTTGCTCCAATCGGGAGCGTTAAAATCATGAAAAAGTTTGCGAAACCAGGTAATCAGAAAAATATAAGCCGCCGCCAGCGGGCCGGCCAGTATACCCAGAGCCAGATAAAGCGGCAGTTCCCAGGCAGAATTAAATGAATATTGCGGCACAATAAAAGCCGGTTGGTTGCCGGCAACCGCCTGGGTAAATATGGATGAAATGACGGCCGAAATGGCGGCAAAAGCGAAGGAGGTGCTGCTTAATTCTCCCAACAATACTTCCAAAGCAAAAAAGACGCCGGCAATCGGGGCATTAAAAGCAGCGGCTATTCCGGCCGCCGCACCACCTGCCACCAGGGCGCGCGTGCGCTCCTCGGGCAGGCGCATCCACTGGCCAAACATTGAACCAATGTTGGTGCCGATTTGCACTGATGGATCTTCCGGGCCGACTGAAGCCCCTGAACCAATGGAAATGGAAGCTGCCAGAATTTTAACCGGCAATTTGGAGTAAGGCAGTTTTCCGCCTGCCAGTGCACAGGCTTCAATGATGCCGGGCATGCCATGATAACGTTCGCGGCCAATAAAATAATAACCCAGTCCGCCCACTACCAGGCCACCTAAAACCGGAATAAAAATGATCGTCCAATGACCGGCCATCTCCAAAAATTTACCCAGAAAATCGAACATAAAATTGTGGCTCTCGTTGATTAATAGCTTAAACAACCAGACCAAAATACCGCTCACCAGACCCACCACAACGGCGGCCAGGCTGATAATTATCGGTTCCGGAATGTGTGCCCGATCCAACCATCCTTCAATATATCTTCTAATCCTGCCAATATTTTCCTGATTCATGCTGCCTTCGTATTTTTTTAGGATAAAAATCTTGCCTTATTATTTCTAAACCTTCGTTCAGTTATAATCCAAAACGTTTTGGGATACAATATATAAAAAATGAAACTGTGGATTTACTGAGCATTTTTAATTATTCGTTGAGGGTTTATTATTTCCAGACGAGAATATCCGGTTAAGATTTCAACTTATTAATAAACAATAAGGCCTTTTTGTCGCTGCACATTATATCACTTAAGGTTAGGGCTTTTTTCGAAGCAGGACATAATCCCATTCCAATTAATACATTAAGTTACAATTGGGGCGGAATAAAATCGGGTTGGAGTTTCATTTTTATTCCGTTATACTGTTAAAAATTATACATTTGGATCAAGGAGCATTTATGACAATCCCGGATTGGATCACCCAATTACTCAGCAGCAAGGAGTTTTTTGCCTGGGTTATACTTCCAATCATCATCTTTTTTGCGCGCATTTCGGATGTGACCATCGGCACCATTCGCATCATTCTGGTTTCACGCGGTAAACGAAACATCGCCCCTTTATTGGGCTTTTTTGAAGTCCTGATCTGGATTGTAGTCATCGGGCAGTTGGTGCAAAATCTGGAAAGTGTCACCTCCTATGTAGGTTATGCAGCCGGTTTTGCCGCCGGCAATTTTATCGGTATGTATATCGAAGACAAACTGGCCATGGGTTCTGTCATTGTCAGAGTATTCATGCCCGAACATGGCAACGAATTGGTGACCTTGCTGCGCAGCGCCGGTTACGGGGTAACTTGTTTTCAAGGTGAGGGCGCCAGCGGACCGGTAATGATGGTTTTTACCATTATTAAACGTAAAGCTCTAAAAAATGTCATTTATATCATCCACTCAATTAACCCCAAAGCCTTTTTCTCGGTGGTCGCCGTATCATTAAAAAAATCGGGTGTTTTTCCCGTTCCTCAGGCAGCCACATTGGAAAGTGCCCTCTCCCGGCGAAAAATGAAATAAAAACTTCACGGAAGTTATCGGGTTTTCATCCTCTCCGGTGTTCCACACCGCAAAAAATCCCCGCCTTATGACGGGGAATTCTTTTTAATCAGCCGTCTGTTCAAACGGGAGGTAAAAAAAAGTTAGGATAGATGCACTTGTTTGGACACGAGCCGGACCAGTGAGTTATAATATTTTAACTTTTATTTTTATCAACCTGTCATCATTATTTATTAGGGTACGGATTATATGAACGAATACCAACCGCGTCTGACAATACCGGAAGAATGGTCTACACAGGCAGCCTGTCCGGTGTGCCGTCAAAAGACCTTAAAGATTATCCACAGCGAGCAGCGCCCCGATTGTATGGATTGCAGTCATTGCGGCGTCACTTTTGAAATCGCGTTGGATGGCGCACACATGCGCCTGATTAACCTGCCTGACATCGTCAGCCATCCATTGGCCATTTCCAATTCCTGGATGACGGCTGCCGAACTGCGTGACCAGATTAATTATGAAAGTTTTCTTCCACTTGAAACCGAGACGATCGAAGAAAACAGTCAAACCCCGCCCATTACACCGCAAAAACCCCCATCGCAAACGACGACAACACAGGCAACTGCCCCCAAAACGTCCCTTCAACCGCAAATAAATGAAGCCCTGTCGCAGGAAGATGTTACCTGGCACATTATTGAACTGGCAAAACTTGGCAATTTATCCACCTCCATCCGTACGACCATGTCGCGCCAGGGTGCAACCCCCGAACAAATTGAAATCGGACTCAAAGAGCTGTCCCAATACAAAAGAAAACAACCCGCGCAGAAAAATTTCTGGTTATGGGTTGTTATCATTGTGATTGTTTTATGTCTGTTGATGTCCTGCATTGGCCTGTTGGCTTCCGGACAAATCAGTCAATTACTCCCGGTCGGTTAAACCACGCGGCAAATCAATCCTTTTAAGTAAGCGCCTTCGGGAAAGTTTAACGCCACGGGATGGTCAATACCCTGGCGCATACTGCCAACGATACGAGCGTCAACTTTGGCGTCCAGAGCTGCCCCGGCGACGATCTTTTGAAACAGGTCCGCTGAAATGCCTCCCGAACAGGAAAAAGTTGCCAGAATACCACCCGGTTTTAATAATTTAAAACCCAGCAGATTAATATCCTTATATCCGCGGGCCGCTCTTTCCACCTGGGCAGCCGTTGGGGCAAACTTGGGCGGGTCGAGAATAATCAGGTCAAACTGCTCACCCCGGTCACGCAGTTCGCGTAAAGCCTGGAACACGTCGGCCGTCTGCCATTGTAAGCCATCCGGGTCAAAACCGTTTAAGATGGCATTCTCTTTAGCCTGTTGAATGGCTTCCGCGGA
>JAJTBH010000387.1 GCA_021287005.1 Anaerolineae bacterium | reverse complement strand
TTTTAAGCGTCGCTCCCTTGAAAGTGATTCCCGACAAGGCGGTTTCATCAAATTTAACACCGAGAAAAGTCTGTCCGTCCAGGCACAGGTCACGCAAATCGGAATATTTAAAATCTACGCCGTCAAAAATACAATTTTCAAAGAGCGTTTTTCTAAGGTCTGTCATAGTCAGTATGACGTCAACCAATCTTACGTCGCAAAATTTTGTTCCAACCAAACCGGATGAGCTGAAATTGGTGCGTACCAGGATTGATTTGTTGAAACTGGCGTCGTTTAGATCAAGAGCGGAAAAGTTACAGTCGGTCAGGTTAGCACCGTCAAAATTGGCTTCACGCACATCGCTGGCTTTAAACGAACTGCCCGTCAGATCCGCGCCGCTAAAATCGGAGCCGCGCAGTGCACTGGCTTCAAATTTGCCTTTATGAGCGGTAACACCGGCGAAGTCGCTTTTTGGCAGGTTGCTTGCGCTGAAGTTTAAGAATACCTGGCGTTCTAATGAGCGTGCGAGGTTGGCAACTTCCTGTACCGTTTGTTCAATATCGCCGATGCTGTTTATCGTTATGGCAAAGGCCGTTTCATCATCTTTGCCTTGCGCTTTAAGTTCATTGAAACGCTCCTGTAAATCGGCGAGCAGATCAGCCTTTAGTTCGCTCACACTTTTTACCCCATCATAGGGCGCAAAAACACCGTTTAAATAGTTGGTCAGTTTATCGTTCATTGTATTGATTTCCTTTACAGTAAGGTGTCGAGCACGCGTTTTGCATACTCCCAGTTGTTTTTATTATGGGCATAAGTAACTTTGCCCTTTGCGGTGATGCGAAAATACTTGCGTCGCCCCCCCTGAGTTTCATCCCCCCAGTACCATTCAATATCACCATCCGTCTCAAGCCTCCGGACACTGGAATACATGGTGGCTTCTTTTAACTCATACTCTCCGGCCGAGCGTTCGGCAATCAACTTAACTATTTCGTAACCATAACGATCCGCTTCAAATAAAAGCCTCAATATCATCGTATCGGTATGGCCACGCAGCAAGTCTGATGTGATTTTGTTTTCGCTCATATGTTTATCTCCGTTTAGTTATTGTATATCATATTACTATGTCTGTCAATGTAGTATTATATACATGATACATTGGCAAATCAAATGGTTTTACGGGAGTAAATTAAATCGTTGCTTGTGCAGCCGGTTGTGGCCGGTTTCCATTTGAATCTGTGGACATCATTCATGCCCTTGAATTTTCATTTTTAAAAAGTAATGCTGACGCCGCTAAAAAACGACATCAGCACGCAAAACTTACACTTTTTTAGGGCGGTGACCTTTTATTATCGCCGCTTATCTCTGGAACAGTTCACAATTCCTTAATTAAACTTTCCACTTCGTTTAAGCGTGGCGTCTGTATGCCGTACTTTCTGGCATCCGATAAAACCTCCTGTACGGCGTATCCAACTTTAGTATGATTGTGCGCCACCAGTGCGTAAGTGATGCTATTTGGAGAATAAACAAGGTTACTCATCAGAAAACCTACAACTTTCGGTGGCAGATTGCTGATTATTTTTGTTAAGACATCAAGTTTTGAGCCTTTTGCTTTCAAAACAGGGATGATTTCTTTTACGTTACGAGCAATTCCCATAAGCGCTTCGGGTGAGGAAATTACATTTTTAAAACTGCCGCTTTTTAATACTTCAACTTCCATCGCAGCGTTTAAAACGAAGTGATTCCAGAGCCAACTTTGAGGGTCTTTTTGAACCATTATATTAAACCCTGCCTCAATAAAAAGCTTTCGAACTTGTAAATCCCTTTCTGTAGGCTCAGATTCAAATGTTCCAAACTGAACCATCTTGTAAAGCCCACCATAAAGCGTGTTGCCTTCAAATCCACCGCCGGCGCCGGGGAAGCCATAAACAATTTGACTGAGTGGGATGGGCTGGACGGCTGATCGGGGGTCTTGCCAAAAGTTATTAAAAAAAAGTACTGTAGCATTTCCAACTCGCGGTGCAAGGTACTGCACCACGCTGGATACTTGTTCGGGGTTGACACTCATAAAAATCAGATCATAATCGTGATTTTCATTTATTTCTTCATGCATGATAACAGGCCATTTTTCTTTGACCAACCTGTTTTTTTTATTTCGCCTTGCATCCCATAATTCCAGGTTTACGTGTGTGCCATATTGGGCCTTTCGACCTTCACGAACATAAAACTCAACGGTATGTCCAGCATTTTCAAATGCCCATGCATATTGGGTTCCGATCACACCGCGACCAATAAATAACATTTTCATAAAGTATTCTCCTAAATAAACACATGTTGACTTTTCAACATGTGTTTGATATTCTAAGCTTACTGAAATGTTGCAATCATTTCAATCGTTACAGTTGTTAATATTGTTGAAAAATCAACACAGCGTGTTCATTTGTTGAATATCGGGAGATAAACCTCGTGGATAGAAGAATACAAAAAACAAGGCAGTTAATTATGAATACTTTTATCGACCTTCTGGCCGAAAAAGGATTTGAGAAAATTACCATTAATGACATATCCGAACGCGCAAACATAAACCGGGGGACAGTTTATCTTCATTATGTGGATAAATTCGACTTACTGGACAAGTGCGTTGAAACATATATTGAACTGCTGATCAATCACTGTGTTAATCGAACTGACACCAATCTCAACCCAAACGCCTTTCAAAGCATATTTGAATTTTTGGAGAAAAATTTCACTATATATAAGCTGCTGCTTAATAATGAGGGATTTGGGAATTTCAGCGGCCGCTTGTATGTCATTGTGGCGCAAACAGTAACCGAGGTCATCGATTTAAACTCAGAAAACAACAATGCATTTTCAAATGCGGTAACCACTCATTTTTTAACATCCGGATTTATCGGGGTATTAAAATGGTGGATCAACGATTCAATGCCCTGCAGTGTGCAAGAAATTACTGAGCATCTGATATTTTTATTGGAACCTTACACCAGGCACCCGCTATCGTCTTAAACCTCGCGGAGATTGATCTGGTTTGGTAAAACGGTTAAATGGTAATCCGGGAAGAACCCTGCACTTGTTATGGATGAAATTTTTTATAAGATGATCTTTGGAAATAAAAATTTTTAATGAGAATTCTGCGATGGGAGAATGGGCCAGATTGGAACCGCCGTAACCCCGGCTTAAATTAATTAAAAATTTTATAATTGAGTGGTGACATGTAGATAAAAATTTGATAATATTAAACAAATAATAA
This sequence comes from Anaerolineae bacterium, assembly GCA_021287005.1. Taxonomy (GTDB): domain Bacteria; phylum Chloroflexota; class Anaerolineae; order Anaerolineales; family Anaerolineaceae; genus JAJTBH01. The sequence continues at coordinate 423 of JAJTBH010000387.1, read as the reverse complement.
ATCAAATGAATTTTTCGAGGAGTAAGAATGGTTGACCCTATTCAGGGGTTTACCCCGGCCCATATTACCGGAACAATGTTAAAAGTTCCGCACCCTTTGACAGATGATCAAAAGTCACAGGTAAAAAACATTTTAAGCCAGTATGATCCGGCAGTTATTACTTCAAACGACGCTAAAAAAGTTTTTGAGTCTTTTCGGGAAGCCGGCATTGGTCCTGCAGCCGGTTTAAAAGAAGCCATTACCGAAGCCGGATTTAGCGCCGATAAACTGCGCTCTCTAGCGCGTTCTGAAAACAATCCCTATGCGCGCCAGCAAGAAAGCCTGTCCGGTCTGGTTGAAAACAATGAGTCGGAAAGAGATGCCATGGCGCGGTTACAATCCTTGCAATCCATTCTGGGTCAGTATAATTTATCAGACCTGTCT
>JAJTBH010000386.1 GCA_021287005.1 Anaerolineae bacterium | reverse complement strand
GCCGAGAATATCGGCCGGCAGTGTGTCGCCCACCATCACCGTTTCGGCCGGGGCAGCCTGCCAGAAGTTTAAGGCCTTGCGAAAGATTTTTGGGTGCGGTTTGCGCAGCCCGAACTCGGCCGAGATGATTACCTGGTCAAAAAATGAGCGCAGATTGGCGCGGTCAATTAACACATTTACATCCTGGGCGTCAGCCGCGTTGGAAATGATGCCCAGGCGATACCCCTCGGCACGCAGGGTTTGCAGCATCTCAAACGTGTCTTCTTCAATAAACCAGTGCCGTTCCGAAACTTCATACAGGGCATTAATCGCCCGGCGCAGCACTTCCGGCTCCACCGGCGCCGGCACAAATTCACGCAGGGTATGACGTAAGACGGCCAACGAGGTTTGTTCCACGCAGGTCACATCCCGCTCGCGGCTGTAAATTTCCATCTGACGGGTAAAACGTTTCAAAAATTCATCGGGGGCCGCAAGGTAACCCATGTTAACCAGCGTCATGGCAACCGCGCGATAGCCCTCATTTAACACGTTTTCCCACGAACCGTCAAAATAAAAAAGGGTATTGCCCAGATCAAAAAGAATGTAGTTAAAACGACGCTGCAATGTTTTGGAACCTTCCATATTTTAATTGTAATTGAGTTTTCGCTGAACAGACAATTAATCTGTTCCCTCAAAACAGTTAAAACACGCAATTAATAACCGGGTTCCGGGTCAAATTTATTAAATAACTTTTCTCCGGATAAATAACGTTTGATATTCTCGCCAAAGAGCGCCACGGCGCGTTCGTCATAAGCCGGACTGATGCCCGAAATATGCGGGGTAATGAACACATTGGGCAGCTTCCAGAACGGGCTGGCCGGCGGCAGCGGCTCATCGGCAAAAACATCCAGAGCGGCGCCGGCAATTTTATGCTCCTGCAAGGCCGTTAACAAAGCCTCTTCATTCACCACCGTGCCGCGGCAGGCGTCAATCAGGTAGGCGCTGCTTTTCATGGCAGCCAGTTCATCCGCGCCGATAATATCGCGCGTTTCGGCCGTCAGCGGCAGGGTTACCACCACAAAATCACATTCCTTCAGCACCGATTGCAGGGCCTGAATGGGGTAAAGCCGGGTAAACAGATCCCCGTCGGGGTCGCCCAGGCCCTCAATGGCATACCCGTGATCGTAAGGGTCCATCAGGTTCCGTTTAACCGCCAGCGCTTTTACATCAAAGGGACGCAGCAGGCGCGCCAGTTCGCGGCCGATACTGCCATAACCGATGATGCCCACTGTGCTGCCGCGCAGTTCCAACGGCACAAACCGTTCCCAGCGGTCGCGCGGCCATTCGGTTTTGGCCTGGTTAACCGTCAGATCGGGCAAACGGTGTCCCAGGGCCAGCATCATCATTAAAATAAACTCGGCCATTTGCGGGGCGGCCGCCCCGCTTAAGGTGGTCATGGTTAATTCGGGCTTTTTGGCCAGGGTCGACTCAAGCACATATTCAATGCCCGCCCAGTGGAATTGAATCCAGCGCAGGTTGGGAACCAGCGTCACATCCGGCAGAACCACATCGGTATATAACACTTCGGTACGCTGCCAGACTTCCGCACTGATTTCTTCGGCGCGGCGGGTGATGTGTTGATTAATTTTCAAACGCGGTGAAACTGACTGCAACCTTTCCAACAGGTCTTCAGCCAGCGGTATGGTGATTAAAACTTCTACCGGTGGTTTTTCCATGATCCCCAATAACTTTCCGGATTCAACGCTGCGCCTGGTTCAGGCGCAGCGTTGAAAATATTCTGAAATTACTTTAATTTATTTTAACTTGCGCACCACAGTCCGGCTTTGTTCGCGCATGTAGAGCTGCAGGTAGTAGGGGCCGCCCGCGTTTTTGCCGCTTGCGCCTGAGCCTTTCCAACCGCCAAAGGGTTGGAAACCCGGCCATGCGCCGGTGGATGCACCCTGCGGCCGGTTGACGTAAGAAACACCCGCTTCGATTTTATCAAAGAACCATTCGGCTTCTTCCTCGGCGCCGTAAAAACCGGCGGTCAGGCCATAAGCCACATCGTTCGAAATCTTCATCGCCTCTTCCAGGTCGCTGACCGGGGTAACGCAGGTGATGGGCAGGAACATTTCATATTTCCACAGGCGCTGATCCAGCGGCAGGTCGGTCACCACGGTGGGAGCGCAGAAATAACCCTTGCTCAAAGCGCCTTCGGTTAAGATCTTGCCGCCCGTCACCACCTCACCCGCAGCGGCCAACTCGGCGCTGAAGGTCTGGTAATCGCGGTAGCCGCTCTTGTTGATCACCGGGCCAAAGGTGATGGCGCGGTCGGTGGGGTCGCCGATGGTTAATTTATTGGTCAGGGTCACGACCCGGTCGAGCAGGTCTTTATAAACCGGGGCTTCCACAAAAATACGGGAGCAGGCCGAACATTTTTGACCTTGCAGGCCAAAAGCCGAACGTACAATGCCGGTGGCGGCAGTGTCAAGGTCGGCGTTGCGTGAAACGATGGCCGGGTTTTTGCCGCCCAGCTCAAGGATGATCGGGCGTACCCAGTTGCCCATGGCATACTTGCGGTAGATGCCCATGCCCACGTCAAACGAACCGGTGAAGGTAATGCCGGCTACGTCGGGAGCGTCGATCAGCGCCTGGCCAATGCTGCTGCCGGGACCGGTGACGAAGTTATAAGCGCCATCGGGCAGGCCGGCGTCGCGCAGGCATTCGGCCAGCAGGCGCGGCACCCATGAGGTATCGGTGGCCGGTTTAAACACCACGGTGTTGCCCGCCACCAGGGCCGCCCCCAGCGGACCGCCGGTGAGCGCAGCCGGGAAGTTAAACGGGCTGATGACTACCCACACGCCGTAAGGGCGCAGCACGGAAACGTTGGTGGAAAGAAAACCTTCCAACGGATCGCGGCCCATTTCTTTAACAAAGCCGTTGTTGGCTTCCATTTGATCACAGGCGTAACGAATTAAATCGGCGGTTTCGGCCACATCGCCCAGTGATTCCATGCGGTTTTTACCGACTTCCAGGGCCATGGCAGCGCCGATCTCAAAGATTCGTTCATCAATTAATGCCGCCGCTTTGCGCATTAAAGCCACACGCTCCTGCCAGGGGGTGTGACTCCAGGCCGGAAACGCCTTTTTGGCTGCCGCTACGGCATCCAGGGCATCCTGCGCCGTGCCCTTCTGGAAAATCCCCAGCACCACATCGGTATCGATGGGGGTGCGATCTTCAAACTTTTCGGCTGCAAAACGATCTTTGCCGTCAATTAACATGGCATATTCTTTGCCCAGGGTGGCTTTGGCCTGGCTTAAAGCCGACTCAAAACGCTGGTGCAGCGTTTCGGGGGGATTAAACATGGTGGCATAAGTAAGTTTAAACGGACTTTCAGCGGTCATAACATCAATCTCCTTATTGATTCATCTTTAGTTAAGTATAGTCAATGCCCGCAGATAAGTCCACGGTTTAATATGGAAAGAAAACCGTTTTTTCCGCTTGATTCCGCCTTTCAAATGATTAATCCGATGATTGTTCGAACAACTACTCACACCCATAAATTTAAAAGTCGCACGCTTGAACGCCGTAAACTATTTTTCTTTTCCTGCAGGCAGTCGTATAATCATTCAAAACAGATCGACCTCTCACCCTTACAGGAGGATGAATGAAAAGCTTAAAAATAAAA
>JAJTBH010000385.1 GCA_021287005.1 Anaerolineae bacterium | reverse complement strand
TTTAACACCATAATATGAGGTTTTGTTGATGGATACATTTTTATTTATTCTTTCAACTATAACGATAGGATTATTATGCTCTATTCCCAGTTTAGTTTTAGGATATTTGTTGGATAAAAAAGGATTTGCAGCCTTTCAGCCTTATCTTACGCCATTTTTATTCATTGGTGTGTTGTTTTGGATAAGATTAGCTGCGTCAAATGCAAATTTGGTATTTTTTATTTGTTGGCTAATATTATTTTCACCTGCAATTTATAGTAAGGACCTCTGGTTTACATATAAAAAAGGTAGATGGTGGTGGAATAAAAACGATTCTGAAAAGACAGAATTGGGAGAGGTTGATTCTGGAAAAAAGTACATCGTCCCGTTATATGGAACGTTTGTGAAACTACAACGTTTGAAATATATTTTTGAAATAAACAAGTCCTAGTTTTATACATTATTTGCTATAAACTAGGACTTGTTTAATACATAAAAGACATTATAATCAATTTATGTTTACTCGAAGTATTGAAAAAAATTTAAAACAATGGAAGGCGGCGAAATTTCGCAAGCCGTTAATCATTCGCGGCGCCAGGCAGGTGGGCAAAACCAGTGTTGTACGTAAATTCGGCCAGGAGCATTTTAATCAATTGATCGAGATAAACCTGGAAAAAAGAGACCAGTTGCGACTGTTCGATGAAGCCAGTAGCGTAGACGATTTCATTAACCGGATTGCTTTATATTTTGATCAGCGGATTGTTCCGGGTGAAAGCCTGTTGTTTATCGATGAAATTCAGGAATCAAAAAACGTGATGGAACTGCTGCGGGTTCGCTGCTTGAAGCTAAAATTGATAAGGATTGGTCAATCCCCGTTGGCAGGGTGGATTACCTTTATCTTTACCCGATGACCTTTTTTGAGTACCTGCAGGCAAAAGGGAAAAACAGTCTGCTTGCATCTTTGGAGGCGGCAGAAATGGGCGCGCCTTATCCTTACGGAGATTTAGCCGGTGACCTGTTTAAAGAGTATCTGATTTCAGGCGGAATGCCGGAGGCGGTGCGCAGTTTTGTGGAAACAGGCGAATTCAGCGAAGCCCGAACCATATTTAATCGCCTGCAAACTGCTTATCTTGATGACATTCGTAAATATGCCAGATCAAGAGAAAACAGCAAATATTTGGAAATTGTTTTGGAATATGCTCCCAGGCTGGCCGGAAGTATTTTTAAATATGAGAATTTTGGTGGTTCCGGATATCGCAGCCGTGAGATGGGAGATGCAATTCAAACGGTTGAGAAAGTGATGCTTTTAAAACAGGTTTTAGCGGTTAATTCGACCCAATTGCCCATTACGCCGAAAGCGATCCGTCCTAAAAAAATGATCTACCTCGATGTTGGCCTGGTCAATTTTGCCAACAATGCCTACCAGGAATTATTGGTGGGGGAATACAACGGCAGAGTGATGGAGCAAGTTGTTGGACAGAGTTTACTGGCGGGCGGAATATCGAGACCCTTTGACCTGTATTATTGGTCCAGAGACCGCAACGAGGGCACGGCTGAAGTAGATTTTTATTTTCAATACCAGACCCGCTTGGTGGGAATGGAGGTCAAATCCGGGGGGATTGCCAGAATGAAGTCCTTGTTCTCCCTGGGCGCTTCTAACCCGGAGGTATCTCTGGTGCGGGTTTCATGGGATGGGTTGGGTGTGGAGCCGTGGCAGTACGGCGGGACAAAATATAAAATCCTGTCCCTTCCCTTCTACCTTGTTGAACGCTGGTATGATTTTGTTTGACTCCTGTTTGACCGAATAGATTCCTTTTTCACTTAGGTTGGCATTAATAACAATCTGGGTATGGGCAGTGTCATTTTTCTTCTCTCTATTGAGAAGCGAGTCATTGCAAATATTATTTCCGAAAACCCAAACAAAAAATGCTATATTGTAGGTATTGGTTGGAGTATTCTGGTGAAAAGATTATTTGTGCGATAAATATCGTATTTACGCACAAATTTAATGCTATAATACAAAAATGATTTTGCAAGTGAGAATCTTGTAAATCTGGTAAAATTAACCAGGCTTAAATTGAGCAACAGTAACAGGAGGCCGGATAAGGCTTAAACTGACAATTTAAACGAGAAAACCCGTGCTGTAACACGAGTTTTTCTCTTTGACAAACCCTACGTATGTGTTCTGGACATGTCCCTTTTTCAAGGGATTAGAATTTGTCTTTTGGCGGGGAGGGCGGGATTCGAACCCGCGGCCGAGTTTAAAGCCCGGCACTCACTTAGCAGGCGAGCCCATTCAGCCACTCTGGCACCTCCCCAATCGGTTGTTAATGTTCCCTTTGTATCCACCATCACAAAAGAAACTCAGGCGGAGAGAGAGGGATTCGAACCCACGTTAGCTTGCGCTAAACCTGTTTTCAAGACAGGCGCCTTAAACCGCTCGGCCATCTCTCCAGGCTATTGCGTTTTGCCCATAGGCCGTCAAATTTTATCATATTAACCCCGCCACTGCAAGAATATTAAGCATATTTGTCCCCCTTGACGTTTAAATGGAAAAATGTATAATTGAGTTTATATCGCAAACTTGTTTGTATAAGGATTTAAAATGCAGGTTTCTGTAAAAGATGTTCAAAAAAAGGCCATGCAGTACTGGTATGTGGATGGCCTGAGCGAATTAAGCGTGGGGTTGCTTTTTTTGCTGCTCGGCTTAACTTATTGGCTGGTTAATATCTGGCCGCATCCGCAACGCGGGTTTTTCCTGGGTTTGCTTTTACCTTTGATACAATTAGGGCTGTTTTTAGCAGGCGCCTGGGTTGTGCGTGAACTGAAAAAACGCCTGACCTATCCGCGCACGGGCTTTATCTCCTATCGCCGCCCGCCTCTAAAAAAACGCCTGCCGCGTACCTTGTTTTCCATGCTGGCTGCCTTGATCGTTTCGGCTTTGACGATCGGGTTATTATCCTATCTGATGATCAACGGGTTTTTGAGCGATAACTGGATCACGACCGTTACCGCTTTTTTCATTGCCATCATCTGCCTGGTATTTAACGCCTCCATTCGTTTAACGCGTTTTTACATTCTGGCATTATATGTTTTTCTGGCAGGACTGTTTATCAGTTTATCCGGCATTAACCCGGACATCAGCAACCCCTGTTTTTTAATGCTGGTGGGGGTCGGTTGGCTGGTTTCGGGCGCTGTGACGCTTTATGTTTACTTAAAAAACACCAGCCCGCTTTCAAATGAGGCGCTCTCTTGAACGATTTGCGCGCTTTAAATGAAGTGAATCGAATCATTCACGAACCGGCGCGTTTGATGATTGTTGCCATTCTGGCAGTGGCCGACCAGGCCGACTTTTTGTATCTGTTAAATGAAACCGGATTAACGCGCGGCAATCTCTCGGCGCATTTAAGCAAGCTGGAAGAGGCCGGTTATGTTCAGATTCAGAAAACCTTTCGCGGCAAAGTGCCCCAGACCCTGGTTAACCTGACCCCGGCCGGGTTGGATGCTTTTAACCTGTACCGCAGCCAGATGGCCGATTTAATGAAAAAAATGGGTTAGTTTATTTTTCGTATGTCTCTGTTCTAAATTTTTTGTGATCTGTTTTGCAAAAAGATTTAACCAAACTGCGCCCGGCCAGGGCCACGCTGTGAATGCCCGGCAGATTGTTGGCCCACTGTCCGACCATGTAA